>DASXJE010000188.1 GCA_036497565.1 Mycobacteriales bacterium | reverse complement strand
GCGGTACGCAGGTTGCCGATCCAGCCCAGCCCGGCGTACGCGAGGCCGACCACGCCGATGATGCCGACGGTGCCGCGGTTGTCCACCGCCGAGTCGACCGCTTTTCCGACCGTGGCACCGAACCCGCCCGGGATGTTCTCCTTGATCAGCCGGTGCAGGTCGGCGAACAGCTCCGGATGGCCGCTGAGGACGAAGCCGGCCACCGAAATGCTGAGCAGGATCAGGGGGAAGAGCGCGAGGAAGCTGAAGTAGGTGATCGCCGCGCCGAGGTGGTTGCCGTTGGACTTGGTGTACGTCGATCCGGCGCGGGCGAGGTGGTCGAGCCACGGACGGCGGGCACGCTCACGGGCAAACCATGCGCGGACCGCATCCACAGCGTCACCCCTCCCGGCTCCCGTCCAGCGGGAACTCGCGCCGCCGGCGCCAGGTGTTGCCGCCGCCGTCCTGCTCGAACATCGTGAACCCTGACACGCCGAAGCGCGCCTCGAAGCCGGACAGGCCGTCATACGCCGCGTCGAGCTGCGCGGTCGGCACGTTCTGCGCGACGGTCACGTGCGGGTGGTAGGGGAAGTTCGTCTCGCGGAAGAGCGGCCCGCTACGGACGTCGGCCTCGATCAGCTCGCACTGCGAGATCCCGGCCGACACCTGCACGAAGACGACCGGCGACACCGGACGGAAGGTCCCCGGTCCGGCCAGATGCAGCTCGAACGGCAGGTGCGCGGCCGACACCCGGCACAGGTGTTCCTCCACCTCGAACAGCGCGGCGACCTCGACCTCGGTCGGCGGCAGCAGGGTGACGTGGGGCGGGACGACCGCCGCCTGCGGGTCGCCGGCCGCCGCCCGTCGCTCCCGGAGCTCATGGTGGAACGGCTCGGGGAGACCGATGGCGACCCCGATCGTGCGGTAGTCCGGTTCGCTCACGCGGCCGACCCGCGCGTGGTGGTCATCCCTGGGCGGCCGGGAGGAAGCCGACCCGGTCGTAGGCCGCCGCCAGGGTCGCCGAGGCGACCTCCCGGGCCCGCTCGCCACCCTGGCCGAGCACCCGGTCCAGTTCGCCGACGTCCTCAATCCAAGCCCGGGTGCGGTCCTGGATCGGGGTCACGAACTCGACCACAGCCGTGGCGAGGTCCTTCTTCAGATCGCCGTAACCGCTGCCGGCGTAGGCCTTCTCCAGGTCCTCGACCGACCGTCCGGTGACCGCGGAGTAGAGCGTCAGCAGGTTGCTCACTCCGGGCTTGTGCTCGGGGTCGTAGCGGATCTCCCGCTCGGTGTCGGTGACCGCGCCGCGGATCTTCTTGGCCAGGGACGCGGGGTCCTCGAGCAGCCACAGACAACCCGGACCGCCGATGCTCTTGCTCATCTGCTTGGCGGGGTTCTGCAGGTCGAGGATCTTGGCGGTGTCCCGGACGATGTAGGGCTCGGGCACGGTGAAGGTCTTGCCGAACCGGGTGTTGAAGCGTTGCGCCAGGTCGCGGCTGAGCTCCAGATGCTGCCGCTGGTCCTCGCCCACCGGCACCTGGTCGGCGAGGTAGAGCAGGATGTCGGCCGCCTGCAGCACCGGGTAGGTGAACAGGCCCACGCTCACCTGCTCCTGCCGGGTCGACTTGTCCTTGAACTGGGTCATCCGGCTGGCCTCGCCGAAGCCGGTGATGCAGCCCAGCACCCAGGCCAGTTGGGCGTGCTCGGGGACGTGGCTCTGCACGAACAGCGTGCACCGGGCCGGGTCGAGGCCCAGGGCGAGCAGCTGCGCCGCCGCGACCCGGGTACGCCGGCGCAGCTCGGCCGGGTCCTGCTCGACGGTGATCGCGTGCAGGTCGACGACGCAGTAGAAGGCGTCGTGCGTGTCCTGCAGGGTCACCCATTGCCGCACGGCGCCCACATAGTTCCCGAAATGGAACGAATCGGCCGTCGGCTGGATCCCGGACAGCACCCGGGGACGGAGGGTGTCGAGCATCCCCACATTCTGACAGGCGGCCCGCCCGCCGGTGGATCCGGTCAGCCGGCGGACGCCTTGACCGCCGGCTCGCGCGGCCCGCCGACGTCGGGGTCGTCGGCGGACGGCGCCACCCGCAGCCGGGACACCCGCCGGCCGTCGAGCGCGACGACGGTGATCGTCCGGCCGTCCACCGCCACGGTGTCGCCGACGACCGGCAGCCGCCCGAGGGTGCTCATCACGAACCCGCCGGCCGTCTCGTACGGACCCTCGGGCAGCGTCAGCCCGGTCGCCTCGCCGAAATCGTCGAGGTTGAGCAGCCCGTCGACCTCGGCTTCTCCGGTGGCCAGGACCTGCCGGGCGGTGGCAGCGACGTCGTATTCGTCGTGGATCTCGCCGATGACCTCCTCGATCAGGTCCTCGAGGGTCACCAGGCCGTCGGTACCGCCGTACTCGTCGACGACGATGGCGACGTGGTAGCCCTCGCGGCGCATCTCCGAGAGCGCGGCGAGCACCTTCTTCGACCCGGGCAGGTGTTTGACCTCGCGGGCGATATCGGCCACCGTCGTCGCGCGGCCGGCGCCGTTGGAGCGGGCTGTGAGGTCGCGGATATGCACGTAGCCGATGACGTCGTCCTGGCCCTCGCCGATGACCGGGTAGCGCGAGTGCGGTGACTCGGCGAGCTTGCGCACCGCACGGCTCACGGTCGTCCCGCCGTCGAGGAACTCGACCTCGGTGCGCGGGATCATCACCTCGCTGACCTGCCGCTCCCCCGCAGCGAAGACGTCGTCGATCAGCTTGCGCTCGTCCGGGGACAGCTCCTCGTGGGCGGCCACCAGGCCCCGCAGCTCGTCCTCGGTGATCATCTCCCGGTTGGTGCCGGGGTCACCGCCGAGCGCCCGGACGACGCCGTTGGTGGTCTTGGACAAGGCCCAGATGACCGGCCGGGCAAGGGTGGCCAACCGCTCCAACCAGGGCGCGACCAGCCGGGCCGTGCCCTCGGCCCGCTGCAGGGCGAGCCGCTTGGGCGCGAGCTCGCCGACGACCAGGGTCAGGAACGAGATCACCAGGGTGACCCCGATGACCCCGATCACGCTCGCGAGACCGCTCGACACCCCGTGCGCGACGAGGACCCGCTTGGCCTCGCCGGAGAGGGTGACCGCGCCGAACGCCGACGAGAGCAGCGCGGTGAGCGTGACGCCGATCTGCACCGACGCGAGGAAGCGGTTGGGGTCGGAGACCAGCCGGGCGACCGCGGCCCCGCGCCGTCCCTCGGCGGCCAGCGCGCGGACCTGGCCCTCGCGCAGCGACACCAGCGCGATCTCGGCGGCGACGAAACAGCCTTCGATGAGGACCAGAAAGAGCACGACGGCGATATAGATGAGCGTGCTCACGGTCCACACCCCTGCGCCGTGCGCCTGGTACTCGGAGGATCGCCCACCCTCTCAGTGTACGGAAGTGCCGATAGGGTGCTGATCGACGAGATGCCAACCACGATGCCAACCACGGGGCCCCGGGCGGACGGCCCCAGGGCGGATGCGGAGGGTTCAGTGCGGCTGCTGGTCACCGGGGGCGCCGGCTACATCGGCAGCGTGGTCGCCCTGCATCTGCTCCGGGCGGGCCACGAGGTGACCGTGCTCGACGACCTGTCCACCGGCCACGCCGACGCGGTGCCGGACGGGGCGGAGTTCGTCGAGGGCGGTCTCGACGCGGCGGGCGCGGTGGTCGGCCGGACGACCTTCGACGGGGTCCTGCACTTCGCCGCCAAGTCGGTGGTCGGCGAATCCGTCGAGCACCCCGAGCGCTACTGGCACAACAACGTCGGCGGCACCATGGCGCTCCTCGACGCGCTGCGGACGGCCGGCGTACCCCGGCTGGTCTTCTCCTCCACCGCCGCGACCTACGGCCAACCCGAAGAAGTGCCGATCACCGAGACCGCCGCCACCCGGCCCACCAACCCCTACGGCGCCTCGAAGCTCACCGTCGACCTGATGCTGGCCTCGGAGGCCGCCGCGCACGGTCTCGGCGCGATGAGCCTGCGCTACTTCAACGTGGCCGGCGCGGTCGACCGCTACGGCGAGCGGCATGCCACCGAGACCCACCTGATCCCGATCGCCCTGCAGGTCGCGGCGGGCCGGCGCGACAGCCTCGCGGTGTACGGCGAGGACTACCCGACGCCGGACGGCACCTGCGTGCGCGACTACATCCACGTCGACGACCTCGCCCGGGCGCACCTTGCGGCCCTGGACGCCGCGGCACCGGGCGAGCACCGGGTCTACAACCTCGGCAACGGTGCCGGCTTCTCGGTCCGGCAGGTGGTCGAGGCGGTGCGCGAGGTCACCGGGCAGCCGGTGCCAACAAGTTCCGCACCGCGCCGGGCCGGCGACCCCGCGACGCTGGTCGCGTCTAGCGCGAAGATCCGCGAGGACTTCGACTGGGTGCCGGTGCACCCGGCCATCGAGGACATGGTGAGCGACGCCTGGCGCTTCACCCAGGAATACCTGTGACCGACGACCCGGGTGCCCGCTTCGCCGCGGCGTTCGGCCGGGCACCGCAGACGGTGTGGGCTGCGCCGGGACGGGTCAACGTGATCGGTGAGCACACCGACTACAACGACGGCTTCTCGCTGCCGATCGCGTTGCCGATGGTCACCACCGCGGCGGTCGCCGCCCGCGACGACGATCGGCTCGGGCTGGCGTCCGCGCAACGCCCCGGCGAGATCGTCGAGGTGGACCTGGCCGAGCTGGCGCCAGGGTCGGTCGAGGGCTGGGCCGCCTACGTCGCCGGCGCGGTGTGGGCGCTGGGTCAGGCCGGACACACCGTCGGCGGCTTCGACATCCTGATCGACGGCGCCGTACCGGAGGGGTCGGGGCTCTCGTCGTCGGCAGCCCTGGAATGCGCGGTCGTCGGCGCGCTCGCGCAGCTGGCCGGACTCGACATCTCCCGGCCCGATCTGGCCCGGGTGGCGCGGCACATCGAGAACGACTTCGTCGGGGCGCCCACCGGGATCATGGACCAGATGGCGTCCTTGCTCTGCGAGGAGCACCACGCCCTGCTGCTCGACGCCCGCAGCCTCGACGTGACGCAGGTGCCGTTCGGCCTGGTCGCCGAGGGTCTCTCCTTGCTGGTCATCGACACCCGGGCGCCGCATACCCACGTCGACTCCGAGTACGCCGCGCGGCGACGCACCTGCGAGGAGGCGGCGCGGATCCTCGGCGTTCCGGCGCTGCGGGACGTTCCGGAGGAGGCCCTCGAGGGGCACGGCCTCGACCGGCTCGACCCGGTCGCCCGCCGCCGGGTGCGGCACGTCGTCACCGAAAACGCACGGGTCCTCCGCACCGTCGAGCTGCTGGAACACGGTCGGGTGCGGGAGATCGGTCCGCTGCTCACGGCGTCGCACGCTTCGCTGCGCGACGACTACGAGGTGTCCGTGCCCGAGCTCGACGTTGCCGTCGACGCGGCGCTGCGGGCCGGTGTCTACGGCGCGCGGATGACCGGCGGCGGGTTCGGCGGCTCGGCGATCGCGCTGGCCGACACCGACCGGCTCGGGCGGGTGCAGACGGCGGTCGAGGCTGCCTACGCCGATCACAGCTTCACCGCCCCGCGCTTCTTCCCCGCCGTCCCGTCGGCCGGTGCCCGCCGGATGGTCTAGGTGAGCGCCGGCGAGGAAATCAGCGACGGCGCGCCACCGATCGACGACGAGCGGGAGCTCCTCTCCTGGACGGCCTACGCGTGGGCCAACCACGGCTGGGTGACCACCGTCGGCACCGTGCTGATCGGCCCGTGGCTGCTCGCCCTCGCGAAGAACGACGCGGGCTCCGGACGCGCGACGTTGTTCTCGATCGGGCCGTGGCACCTGTCGGCGTCGGCGTATCCGTCCTTCGTCCTGGCCGCGGCCGCCCTGCTGCAGATCCTGGTGCTGCCGGCGCTCGGCGCCTCCGCGGACGCCATGTCGGCGAAGAAGCGGATCATGCGCTGGTCCTGCCTGCTCGGCGCCGGGATCGCGGCGCTGCTCGCCACGACCGGCGGATCGGCGTGGCTCTACGCCGGGCTCCTCTTCCTCACGGGCAACATCGTCTTCGGCGCGAGCGACGTGGTCTACAACGCGTTCCTGCCGCAGATCAGCACGCCGGCCCGGCGCAACCGCGCGTCTAGTCGCGGCTTCGCGGCCGGCTACCTCGGCGGCGGCATCCTGCTCGCCCTCGACCTCGCGCTGCTGCAGCTGCACGACGCGGTCGGCATTTCGCAATCGACCGCCGTACGCCTGTGCTACGTCTCGGCCGGCCTGTGGTGGGCCGGCTTCGGCAGCTACGCCATCGCCGGCCTGCACGAACGCGGCCGACCAAAACGGACGGGGGTCGGGCCAGGTTTCGCCCAGCTGCGGGCCACGCTGGCGCTCCTGCGCACGATGCCGCACGCGTCCCGGTATCTGCTCGGCTACCTCTTCTTCTCCGACGCGATCTCGGCGGTGATCGCGCTCTCCTCCACCTACCTCACGCACGAGCTCTACGGCGACGATGCGACCAAGGCGGCGTCGTTCCTGTTCGCGTTGATCCTGCTGATCCAGTTCCTCGCGGTCGGCGGTTCGCTGCTCTTCGCCCGCATCGCCCGGCGTACCGGCACCAAGAACGCGATCCTGATCAGCCTGGTGATCTGGTGCGTCGTGGTCGTCTACGCCTACGCCGTCCTGCACACCAAGGCGCAGGCCGTGCTGATGGGCGTGGTCATCGCGCTGGTGCTCGGCGGCTCGCAGGCGCTGTCGCGGTCGCTGTTCTCGCAGATGGTGCCGCGCGGCCGGGAGGCGACGTTCTTCGGCATCTACGAGATCTGCGACCGCGGTACGTCGTGGCTCGCGCCGCTGCTGTTCACCGTCGTCGTCAGCACGACCGGGTCGTTCCGGCAGGCGATCCTGTCGCTCATCGCGCTGTTCGCGGTGGGAATCGTGCTGCTCGTCCTGACCGACGTCGACCGCGCCCGCGCCGAAGCCGCGGCCGTGCCTGCGATGTCCCACCCGTGACGGCCGACGCGGCCGCCGCTCCCCACCGGCGGTGGTCGCAGTGGCCGGGACGAATCTGGCGCAGCCACCTGGTCTTTGTGGCGCTCTTCGCGGCCGGCGTCGTACTCCGCGCAGCGACGACTTTCGCGTACCGGCCGGCCTTCATCTACGGCGACACGAAGTTCTACCTCGGCTACACCCGCGGCGTGTGGATCCCCGGCACGGCCCGGACCACCGCCTACTCGGTGCTGCTGCGTGGCCTGCTGCCGCTGCAGGGCCTCGACCTGGTCGCGGTGCTCCAGCACCTGCTCGGGCTCGCGATCGGCGTCGTTCTCTACGTCTTCCTGTTGCGCTGGGGATGTCCGCGCGGGTGGGCCGCGCTGGCGACGCTACCGGTCCTGCTCGACCCGCTGCAGGTGGTGCTGGAGCACTACATCCTCACCGACGTTCCCGCCGAGGCGATGGTCGTCGTCGCCCTGGTCGTTCTGGCCTGGCCGGCGCGGCGGCAACCGGCCGGGCGCGCAGAGCCCCGGCCGCCGGCGCGAGTGCGGATCACTCCGGTACGCGCGGCAATCGGCGGGCTGCTGCTCGGCCTGGCCACGATCACACGGTCCGGAGATCTGGCCGTCGGCGTCGTCGGCGTCGGCTACGTCCTGCTGATTGCCGGGCGCGGGTGGGGCCGCCGGATCTCCTACGCAGTGCTCGCCGGCGTGATGTTCGTGGCACCGGTGCTCGGCTACGCGAGTTGGATGCAGGCCACACGGGGGTCGTTCAGCCTCACCTACGGCTACGCCGGGCACTTCCTTTACGGCCGCGTCGTCGCCTTCGCCGACTGCACCGACCTCGACCTCCCCCGCCCCGAGCAGCAACTGTGCCCGCGCCTTTCACCGGACGAGCGCAACCTGGCCGCGCTGATGTGGCGCGGCTCCTCACCGTCGTTCGCCATCACCCCGCCGGCCGGGCTGACCGTCGACGACGTCGACGGCGACTTCGCGCGCCGCGTCATCAAGCACCAGCCGTTGGACTACGTGCGCACCGTGACCGGCGATTTCCTCTACAACTTCAGCCCGGTCCGCGGCCTCGGGCCGGAGCGCACCGCGAACTGGCACTTCCGCTACTGGCCGTTCTATCCCGACTGGGTGGACGACATGCAGCGGGTCGTCACCAAGTACGGCGGGTCGGACGTGGCGGTCGACACCGGCCTGGCCACGCCGCTGACCACGTACGGCAACTGGTACACCCCGGGGCTGCTCCTCGGTGTACTCCTACTGGCCGGTCTCGCGGCGGCCGCGGGGCTCGGCCGCGCGCGCCGGTCCGGGATGCGCCTGAGCGTGCTGCTGCTGGCCGCCGGACTGATCGCGAGCCTGGTCGCACCGGCCCTGCTGGTCGGCTACAGCACGCGCTACATCCTGACCGAACTCGCGCTGGCACCCGCGGTCGGCGTACTCGGCCTGACCGCCCTCTTCGCCCGCCGCTCGGAACCTTAGCTGGCCAGCGTCTTCTGCAGCTGCTCGTCGATCGCGGTGAGGAAGTCCTCGGTGTTGAGGAACGGCTGGTCCTTGCCGACCAGCAGCGCGAGGTCCTTGGTCATCTGGCCGCTCTCGACGGTCTCCACGCACACCCGCTCCAGGGTGTGGGCGAACTCCTGCACCGCAGGGGTCCCGTCGAGCTTGCCGCGGTGTTCGATGCCGCGGGTCCACGCGAAGATCGACGCGATCGGGTTGGTCGACGTCGGCTTGCCCTGCTGGTGCTGGCGGTAGTGGCGGGTCACCGTTCCGTGCGCGGCCTCGGCCTCGACGGTCTGTCCGTCCGGGGTCATCAGCACGCTGGTCATCAGGCCGAGCGACCCGAAGCCCTGCGCCACCACGTCGGACTGGACGTCGCCGTCGTAGTTCTTGCAGGCCCAGACGTAACCGCCGTCGCCCTTGATCGCCTGCGCGACCATGTCGTCGATCAGGCGGTGCTCGTACCAGATGCCCTTGGCGTCGAAGTCGGCCTTGAACTCGCTGTCGAAGATGTCCTGGAACAGGTCCTTGAACCGGCCGTCGTAGGCCTTGAGGATCGTGTTCTTGGTGGACAGGTAGACCGGTACGCCGCGGTCCAGGCCGTAGCGCAGCGATGCGCGGGCGAAGTCGCGGATCGAGTCGTCGTAGTTGTACATCCCGACCGCGACCCCGCCGCCCGGGAATTCGGCGACCTCACGCTCGACCGGCTCGCCGCCGTCGGCGGGCGTGTAGGTGATCGTGACGGTGCCCGGCCCCGGCACCACGAAGTCGGTCGCGCGGTACTGGTCGGCGTGGGCGTGCCGGCCGATGATGATCGGCTTCGTCCACCCGGGCACGTAGCGCGGGATGTTGCTCATCACGATCGGCTCGCGGAAGATCACGCCACCGAGGATGTTGCGGATGGTCCCGTTGGGCGAGCGCCACATCTTCTTCAGGCCGAACTCCTCGACCCGCGCCTCGTCCGGCGTGATGGTCGCGCACTTCACGCCGACGCCGTGCCGCTGGATGGCGTGCGCGGCGTCGATCGTCACCTGGTCGTCGGTGGCGTCGCGGTGCTCGATGCCCAGGTCGTAGTAGTCCAGGTCCAGGTCGAGATACGGCAGGATCAGCTGGTCCTTGATGAAGGCCCAGATGATCCGGGTCATCTCGTCGCCGTCGAGCTCGACGACCGGGTTGTCGACCTTGATCTTGGCCATGCTGTGGGTTCTCCTCGGTGACGGGGCCGTACTCAGGATGTGCTGGTGTGCGCCGGCGGGCGGCTCACATGTTCGCGATGTCGGACTGCTTGGCGCGCACCGCTTCCGCGGCGTGCCGGAGGTCGGTCAGCTCGGACTCGGTGAGCGAGCGCTCGGCGATCCGGCGTACGCCGCCGGCACCGATCTCCGCCTCGACGCCGAGATAGACGCCGGAGATGCCGAATTCGCCGTCGACCCAGGCGCACACCGGCAGCACCGTGCCGGCGTCCTCGGTGACCGCCCGCGCCATCCGCGCCGCCGCAGCGGACGGCGCGTAGTAGGCCGAGCCGGTCTTGAGCAGCTTCACGACCTCGCCGCCGCCGTTGCGGGTGCGGTCGACGAGCGCGTCGATCTGCTCGCCGGAGAGCAGTTCGGTCAGTGGTCGTCCACCCACCGTGCAGGCCGACGGCACCGGCACCATCGTGTCGCCGTGCGAGCCGAGGGTGAGGGTGCGCACCTGGCCGACCGGGACGTCGAGCTCCCGGGCGACGAAGTAGCTGAACCGCGCGGTGTCGAGCATCCCGGCTTGGCCGAGCACCCGGTTGCGCGGGAACCCGGTCGCGAGCTGGGCGAGGGCGGTCATCTCGTCGAGCGGGTTGGAAACCACGATCACGACGGCGTCCGGGGAATGGGCGGCCATCTGCTCGGAGACCTGCCGCACGATGCGCGCGTTGGTCTCGAGCAGGTCCATCCGGCTCATGCCCGGCTTGCGCGGCAGGCCGGCCGTGATGACGACGACATCGGACCCTGCGGTGGCCTCGTAGCCTTCGCCGTTCTTGCCGGTCGTCTGACCGATGACCGCGGTGTCGAAGCCCTCGATGGGGCTGGACTGGTTGATGTCCAGCGCCAGGCCCTCCGGCCGTCCCTCCACCACGTCGGTGAGGACGACGGTGTCGAACAGGTCGTATTCGGCCAGTCGCTGCGCGGTGGTCGAGCCGTAGAAACCGGCGCCGACCACCGTCACCTTGCCCTTGCCCATGGACCTCACTCCCAGTGCTCGCTGCTACGCCGACGGTGCGGGAACGCCGTTTCGAGGCTATCCGAGCAGGTCATCGGCGCCGACGTCAGGTCGCGCGGGCCGCCTGATGCGGCCAGCTAGCGCGGGCCGACCGAGCCGGTGGAGCGCAACCACAGTCCGAGGACGATGAGCAGCACCCCGACCCCGACGTAGCAGACGATGTCCGCCGTCCGGCCCCGGACCGCGAGCGGCCCGACCCGGCGTACCGGGAGGAAGGCCCGGAAACCGCCGGCGAGCAGCATCGCCGCGGCCAGCACCAGCACCCCGCGCAGCCAGTGCATCCCCACCAGGCCGACGTAGAGGAGCCCGGCGCCGGCGAGGCCGAGGACCAGGATCACCGGGCCGTTGCGGGTGTCGAACCGCCGCCGGCGCGGCCGGCTCGGGTCGCTCATCTTCCCGGGTCCGCCGGCGGGGCGCCCGCTCGTCCCGCTCATGGATTGATCACGTTCGGCCGCAGTTCCGGTGCCGGCTCGCCGCGCAGCACGGTCACCGCGGCGTCGGCCTGGGCCACCCGCACCAGGACGTGGTCGGTGGTGAACCCCGACATCGACGCGAACGGGATCCGGGCCTCGGCCAGCCGCGCCGCGACGTCGGCGAGGAAGCCCACGAGTTCCCACGGCAGCGGACCGGCGAAGGTGATGCGCTGCCAGCCGCGCTCGACCGCGGTCGCGTCGGGCAGGTCGTCGAGCGCGGACTCGGGGACGACGACGGTGGTCTCCTCCGGGTCGGCAAGTACGGCGAGCAACGGCTCCAGCCGCCGCGCCGGCCACCACCCGGCCGGAAACTGCACCACCGCGAGCGGCGTCGGGTCCAGGCTCGGCAGCAGGTCCGCCCGGCGTGCGTCGGATCCGTCCGGCATGCCGGTCACCGCTGGTCGATCGGCGCCCACGCCTGCTTCGCGGGACCGACGTATTCGCTGTCCGGACGGATCAGCCGGTTGTCCAGGTGCTGTTCGATCACGTGCGCCGTCCAGCCCGACATCCGCGACACCGAGAAGACCGGGGTGAACAGATCGGTGGGGATGCCGAGGGAGTGGTAGACGCTCGCGGCGTAGAAGTCGACGTTGGGATAGAGGCCCTTCGCGTCGAAGACGGTGCGCTCCATCCGTTCCGACATGCGGTACCAGCGCTCGTCGCGGGCCAGTTCGCCGAGCCGCCGCGACATCGCCCGCAGGTGCGTCGCACGCGGGTCCTCGGTCCGGTAGACCCGGTGCCCGAAGCCCATCAGCTTCTCGCCGCGGTCGAGCCGGTCGCGCACGGAACGGTCCACCTCGTCGTCGGTGGCTCCCGCCGGGTCGCCTGCGTGCAGGCTCAGTGACTCCAGCACCGCCATCACGGCTTCGTTGGCGCCGCCGTGCAACGGGCCCTTCAGCGTTCCGATCGCGGCGGTGACGGCCGAGTGCATGTCGGAGAGGGTCGCCGCGCAGACCCGCGCGGCGAACGTCGAGGCGTTCATCGTGTGGTCGGCGTGCAGGACGAGGCACTCGTCGAACGCGTCGACCGCGACCGGGTCGGGGGTCCGTCCGGTGATCTGCAGCAGGAAGTTGCCGGCGATCCCCAACCGCGGGTCGGCCGCCGGAACCGTTCCGCCGGTCCGCGCGGAGTGAAACCGGGCGATCAGCACCGGGACCTGCGCGACGAGCCGCACCGCCTTGCGGTCGTTGGCGTCCGGGCTGTTGTCGGCGGCGTCGGGATCGTCGGCGGACAACGTCGACACGAGGGTGCGCAGCGCCTCCATCGGCCCGCACTTGTCGGCGATCGCGGGCAGCACCGTCTCGACGGCGCTGCCGAGGGCGCTGCGGCCGTGGGCCAGCTCCGCACGGTAGTCGTCGAGCTGCCCCGCCGTGGGCAGGCTGCCGCGCTGCAGCAGGTGGGCGACCTCCTCGAACGACGTACGGCCGGCGAGGTCGTGGATGTCGTAGCCGCGGTAGGACAACCGCCCGGCGTTGCCGTCGATGTCGCTGATCGCGGTGCTGGCCGCGACGACGTCGGCAAGGCCCTTGGCGGGGCGGCTCGCGGCTGCCCCGGGGATATCGGCCATCACGCTGCCTTCCCATCGGGGCGGATCACTACCGAGCGTATACGAGCTGACCCGAGTGTGGCGGTCACGAGCGACAGTGTGCCAGGCGGGAGAATGGCCCAGGGACGCGCGGCGGCAGGCCGACCCGGCCCGCGACGGAGGGCGGCGATCGTGGTGAGCGACACCAAGTTCGGGACGACCCGTACCCGGGCGTGGAAGAACGGGCGGCTCGAGGCCGAGGGCTTCCCGCTCGAGGAGGTATCGGACTACCTCGACCGCGGCGACTGCCTCGTCTGGGCCGACGTCCCCAGCGAGGACGACGACACCCTCAATCAGGTGGCCGAGGAGCTCAGCCTGGACTCGCACGCCGTCGAGCAGGCGGTGATCGCCGGCGGGCGGGCCAAGCTCGACCGCTATCCGGCCTACCTGTTCCTCACCTGCTACGGGACCTACCTCGACACCGGCTCCGGTGAGATCTCGATCAGCAAGCTCTCGACGTTCGTGACCGAGCGGGCGCTGATCACCGTGCACCGGGAGGCGGACGTCTTGTCGCAGGCGATCGTGCAGCAGTGGGACTCGGATACGGAGCTCGCGACGTACGGCGTCACCGGCCTGCTGCACGGGCTACTCGATGTCGTGATCGACACGCACCTCGACGCCGTCCAGTCACTCGACGACCAGATCGACGACCTCGAGGACCTGCTCTTCGACGACAAGTTGCGGATCCGCTCCGTGCAGCGGCGTACCTACGAGCTGCGCAAGAGCCTGGTGCAGGTACGCCGGGTCGTGCTGCCGATGCGCGAGGTGGTCAACACCCTGCTGCGCCGCGACCTGCACATCGTCCCCAGCGAACTCACGCCTTATTACCAGGACGTCTACGACCACGTCCTGCGCGCCAGTGAATGGACCGACAGCCTGCGCGACCTGGTCTCGACCATCTTCGAGACCAACCTGTCGTTGCAGGACGCCCGGCTCAACAACGTGATGAAGAAGCTCACCGCGTGGGCGGCGATCATCGCCGTACCGACCGCGATCACCGGCTACTACGGGCAGAACATCCCCTATCCCGGCTTCGGCCGGCACTGGGGCTTCTGGGTCAGCACCGCAGTCATCGTCGGCCTGATCTTGGTGCTCTACCGCGGTTTCAAGAAACGCGAGTGGCTCTGATCGTCAGCTCTCGTCGTCCGCGGGATCGCCGAAGATGAGGCCGTGTGCGGCCGCGAAGTGCACCGCTCCGTCGATGTCGATGCGGGCGCCGGCGAAGTGGGCCGATTCCCACACACCTGCGTCGAGGATCGCGCCGCGCAGGTCGGCTCGGTCGAGCCGGGCCCCGAGCATGCGCGCGTCGGAGAGGTCGGCGCCGCGTAGATCGGCGCCGGTGAGATCCGCCTCGGTCAGGTTGACCCCGCGCAGCCGCTGACCCGACAGGTCGATGCCGGTGAGCGTGGCCCCGCCGAGCGACACCAGGGTCAGGTCGCAGTCCTGCAGGGTCCACGGCACGTGCCGGCAGTCGACGAAGACCGACCCGGTGAGCTTGCAGCCGACCAGCGTCGAGCCGCGCAGGCCGGACCGCTCGAAGGTGCAGCCGAGCAGCGCGGTGGCCTCGATGCGGGCGCGGGACAGGTCGGCACCGGTGAAGTCGCACCCGGTGAAGCTGCACGACCGCACCACCGAGTCGGCGAAACCGGCGTCGCGGAATGTGCAGTCCACATAGGACTGACCGACGATCTCACGGTCGGACCACTCGACGTCGGAGAAGTCCTCGCCCTCGATCTCCGCGGCCGGTTCGGTCATCGTCTCATTGGACGTCGTCGGGGATGTCTTAGTGGAAGAAGTGCCGGGTGCCGGTGAGATAGAGGCTGACCCCGGCGGCCTTGGCCGCGGCGATGACCTCCTCGTCCCGCACGGAGCCACCCGGTTCGGCGACCGCCCGCACGCCCGCGGCGAGCAGCACCTCGAGACCGTCGGCGAAGGGGAAGAACGCGTCGCTGGCGGCCACCGAGCCGACCGCCCGGTCACCGGCCCGGGCGACGGCGAGCCGGGCCGCGTCGACCCGGTTGACCTGGCCCATCCCGACGCCGACCGTCGCTCCGTCGTGGGCCAGCAGGATCGAGTTGGACTTCACCGACCGCACCGCCCGCCAGGCGAAGGCGAGATCGGCGAGAGTCGCCTCGTCGACAGCGTCGCCGGCCGCGAGCGACCACGTCGCCGGGTCGTCACCAAGTGCGTCGACCCGGTCGGTGGTCTGCGCCAGCATCCCGCCGGTGATCTGCCGGAGTTCGGTCCGCGCAGCGTCGGCGGGCGACGGGCAGCGCAGGATCCGGACGTTCTTCTTGCGGGCGAGCACCTCGACCGCGCCGTCGTCGTAGGACGGCGCGACGACGACCTCCGTGAAGATGTCGGCCACCTGCTCGGCCATCGCGACACTCACCGGCCGGTTGGTCGCGATCACGCCGCCGAACGCGGACACCGGGTCGCAGGCGTGCGCCTTGCGGTGCGCTTCGGCCACGTCGGCGCCGACCGCGATGCCGCACGGGTTGGCGTGCTTGATGATCGCCACGCACGGGTCGGCGAAGTCGTGCGCGGCTCGCCGGGCCGCGTCGGTGTCGACGTAATTGTTGTAGGACATCGCCTTGCCGTGCAGCTGCTCGGCCTGCGCGAGCCCCGGCGATGCGTCGCGGTCGACGTAGAGTGCGGCCGCCTGATGCGGGTTCTCCCCGTAGCGCAGGCTTTCGGCCCGCTCGAGCGCGATCCCGACGAAGGGCGGGAAGTCGTCCGGTGCGGCGAACCAGGACGCCACCGCGACGTCGTACGCCGCCGTGTGGGCGAACGCCTTCGCCGCCAGCGCCCGCCGGGCGGCCAGTTCGAATCCGCCCGCCCGCACCGCCGCGAGGACGTCGTCGTAGGACGACGGATCGACCACCACCGCGACACTCGGGTGGTTCTTCGCGGCCGCGCGCACCATCGACGGCCCGCCGATGTCGATCTGCTCCACGACGGCGTCCTCGCCGACGCCGGACGCGACCGTCTCCCGGAACGGATACAGGTTGGAGACCACGAGATCGAACGGCTCGACGCCGAGTGACTCCAGCTGCTCGACGTGATCGGCCCGCCGGCGGTCGGCAAGGATGCCGGCGTGCACGTTCGGGTGCAGCGTCTTCACCCGGCCGTCGAGCGTCTCGGGAAAGCCCGTCACGTCCTCGACCGGAGTGACGGGCACACCCGCCGCGGCGATGTGCCGGGCGGTCGACCCGGTCGACACGATGGCGACGCCGGCGGCGTGCAGACCGCGGGCGAGCTCCTCCAGTCCGGTCTTGTCGTAGACGCTGATCATCGCGCGCCGGATGGCGACGCGGTCGCCGCCCTGGCCGGCACCGTTTACGTCGCTCAGTCCCTTATTGTTCGCTCCGCTCACGGGATCGTCACCTTCCGTCCGGATACCGTCCACCCGTCCCGGCACATCCGCTCGACCGTGCCTACGAGCAGCGTGCGCTCCACACTCTTGATGCGTTCGTGCAGGGTCGCTTCGTCGTCGCTGTCGAGCACCGGGACCGACGCCTGGGCGATGATCGGCCCGGCGTCGACGCCCTCGTCCACGACGAACACCGAGCACCCGGCGAGCTTGACCCCGTGCTCGAGCGCATCGCGTACGCCGTGCATCCCCGGGAACGACGGCAACAGTGCCGGGTGGGTGTTCATGAACCGGCCACCGAAGCGACCGAGGAACTCCTTGCCGACCAGCTTCATGAAGCCGGCGGAGATGACCAGGTCCGGCCGGTGCGCCTCGACGGCGTCGGCCAGCGCGCGATCCCAGTCGGCGCGGTCGGGAAAGTCGCCCACGCGCAGCGCGAACGTCGGCACGCCGACCAGTTCGGCCCGCGCCAGGCCCTCGATGCCGGTCCGGTCGGCGCCGACGGCGACGATCTCCGCCGGGAAGGACGGCTCGCGGGACGCGTCGAGCAACGCCTGCAGCAGGGTCCCGGTGCCGGAGACGAGTACGACGATGCGCACGGGCTGCGGAGGTACGGGCACGCGCCGAACGATATCGGCACGCCGGTCAGGCCTCCGCGGCCGCCTCGCGACGATGCTGCCGCCACCGGATCAGGGCCACGGCGAGGCAGGCGATCACGGCGACCTCGACGGCCACCGCGACGCCGATCTGCCAGGACGACGGCCCCACCGCCGACAGCCGGCCGTCGCCCACCTTGCCGCCGGAAAGTACGGCGAGCACGGCGAACGCCGCACCGGCGACCGGTCCGGTGGCGGCCGCCCAGCCGACGAGGTGCAGCGCCGGCGAGCCGGTGAGCCGGCGGGCGAGCAGCCGCCCGGCCAGGCCGCCGGCGACGACCGGCACGGCCAGGCCGAGCCAGTGCAGCGCCGGGAGGTCGGCGGTCTGCGGCAGCCCGGACAGGAGCGGGAAGGCGGGCACCGGGCCGAGCGTGACGCCGAACATCGACACCGTCGTCCCGGTGCCCACGGCGAAGCCGGGACCGCTGAGGTAGGCGGTGGCCCAGACCACCGCGTTCGGCACGAAGAGCAGACCGAGAAGCAGCAGCAGGATCCCGCCGACCACGCCGGGTTGGAGGCCGCGGGTGAGCGCGGCGAACCGGCCCGCGTGCAGACAGAGCGCGGTCGCGGCCAGCAGTCCCCCGCCGGCCAGCAGCGCGGCGACGGAGAGCAGGGCGGCGCGGCAGACCGCCGGAGCCGCCGTGGGAAGCCGGCCGGCGAGCACCGGTCCGAGCTGCGCACCGCGCGCCACTCCGACGGCGCCGGCCAGCGCCGCGACGACGATCGTGGAGCCGATGGCGCCGAGGAGGCCGACCTGAATCGTGGTGCCCCGCACGGCCACCTGCACCGCCGCCCCGGCGACGGCGTAACACCCGGCGAGCACCAGCACCGCGCGGGCCGCCTCGCCGACCCCGCGCAGCTCGACGCGATGGGCGACGACGGTGCCCGCCCGGGCGAGCAGCAGCACCGGCACCGCGAGCAGGCCGAGCGGCACCAGGTCGACGCCGCCGATGCTCGTCCGGACGCCGGAGTGGTGCGCGAACAGCCACACCTGGCCCGCCGTACGCAGTGCGTCCGGGGCGGATCCGGTGCTGTCGGCCGCCGCTCCCCACGCGACGAGCACCAGGGCGGCCACCACGATGAGCCCACCCGCCGCCGCGGCCAGCCCGGCGAGCGCGGCGATCCAGAGCGCCGTCGCCCCGCTGCGCCGGTCGGGCGGGGCGGCCGCGCGCCCGGGGCGTCGCAGCAGGTCCATCACGACTCGAACTGTTCCAGCGGCAGGTACGGGTCGCCGACAGGCGCGCCGGGGCGAGCGGCCAGTGCGAGGGACCGTGCGCGACTACTGCGAGGGACCGTTCGGCGGAGGCTGGTCGGCGGGCGGCGCAGGAGGTTGCGGGTAGCCACCCTGAGGAGGCGGGTAGCCGCCGGGCGGCGATTCCGGCTGGCGGGCGCCGGCCGGCGGCTGCCCGTAGGGCGTCGGCTGCGGGTAGCCGCCGGGGGCGTTCGGCTGCTGATAGCCCTGCGGGTAGCCGTAGGGCGGGTAGGGGCCCTGCGCCTGCTGGTATCCCGGCGGATATCCCGGGTCGCCCCACGCCTGCTGGTACGGCGAGGGGGTCTTCGGGCGGACCGTGACCCAGCCGCTCGTGCGGACCCAGCCGACAACGGCGGCAACCACCTCGATCACCCCGAAGACCGTGACCAGGATCAGCCCCCACTGCCGGCTCAGGTGCACGTTGGCGATGTCGAAGAGCGCTCCCGCGCCGCGGCTGATCTGCACGATGATCGCGATCGCCCCGACGAGCGCCAGCACGGCGGCTGCCGGCGAGGCGATCTTCTTGTCCGCGGCCTTCTTGTCCGCAGCCTTCTTGTCGTCGGCCTGCGTGACCTCCGCGGCGCCCCCGTCGCCGCCCGGCTCGAGGAGCGGCAGGAGCGCGACGATCCCCGCGAGGACCAACAGCACGACGCCGGCGCTCCCGAGCCCAAAGTCCCAGCCGGAGAAGGTGGTGCTCGCCCCTCCGACGTCGACGCCGAACCACGGCATGAACGCGAAGATGAAGCACAGGAGTCCGCACCCCGCGACGACGAGGTCGAACGGCGTCAGCACCGACATCGGCCGCCCCGAGGGACGAGGCCGTGGATTCGGGGCCGGATAGCCGGCCGGCGGTCCGGCCTGCGGGGGGTACCCGGTCATGGGGTGGCCTCCAACTCGGACAGATCCACCACAACGGGTAGATCACACTCGCACTGTAGCGCGGCGAATCCGGCCGTCGCGGCTGCTCGGCACGATTGCGGTCAGCGCACCGCCGGGGCGCTTCTCCGCATGGCCGCCGCGGCCAGAGCGGCCTGTACGGCGACCGCGACGACGGCCAGCACCAGCCAGCCCGTGCGCTGCAGCGCGAGGGACTCACCGAGCACCTGGGTAGCCGGCGAGATCGCCACCCGGATCAGGCCGAGCACGGCGGCGGCCAGCGCGGCGGCCGCAGTGAGCACGCCGTGCCCCGGCCGGCTGGCGAGGAGACCGGCGAGCGCGGCCAGCACGACGAACGACGAGCCCACGGCGCTGTCCCAGGCCCACTGGTCGGGCGGCACGACGGCCCCGACCTGCCCGCTCTGTTCGGCGGCGACGACGTGGAACCACGGAAGGAACGACACCGCCAGGACGACGACGCCGAGCACGCCGACGACGACCCTGGGCGACACCTCGAACTCCCGCGCCATCGCCTGCACCTCACCAACCCGGACTAACCGATCAGCCCCATGAGGCGTCGCTTAACCGCCCGCGGTCAATGATCGCTCCGGAGGTACCCGCGCGTCCAGACAAAACGCGCTGAGGTGGCACCCGGCGGCGACGAGGGGATGCAGGCTGACCCGCGTTTCTAGCGGGAGCCCATCGTCTCCTTCATCAGGCCGGCGGTCTCGCTGGGCGTCTGCCCGACCCGCACCCCGGCGGCCTCGAGCGCGTCCTTCTTCGCCTGCGCCGTACCGGACGACCCGGACACGATCGCGCCGGCGTGGCCCATGGTCTTGCCCTCCGGCGCGGTGAAACCGGCGACGTAGCCGACGACCGGCTTGGTGATGTGCGCCTTGATGTAGTCGGCGGCGCGTTCCTCCGCGTCGCCGCCGATCTCGCCGATCATCACGATCGCGTCGGTATCGGGGTCGTCCTCGAAGGCCTGCAGGCAGTCGATGTGCGTGGTGCCGATGACCGGGTCGCCGCCGATGCCGACGCAGGTGGAGAAACCGACGTCGCGCAGTTCGTACATCATCTGGTAGGTCAGCGTGCCGGACTTGCTGACCAACCCGACCCGCCCCGGCTGCGTAATGTCGGCCGGAATGATCCCGGCGTTGGATCGGCCCGGGCTGGCGACGCCGGGGCAGTTGGGTCCGACGATGCGGGTCGCCCCGCCGGCGGCGACGGCATGAGCCCAGAACGCGGTCGAGTCATGCACCGGGATGCCCTCGGTGATCAGGATCGCCAGCGGGATACGGGCGTCGACAGCCTCGATGACCGCGGCGCGGGCGAACCGGGGCGGGACGAAGCACACGGTGACGTCGGCCCCGGTCTCGGCCATCGCGTCACTGACGGAGTCGAAGACCGGGAGCGAGGTGCCACCGAAGTCGACCTTCTGCCCGCCCTTTCCCGGGGTGACGCCGCCGACGACCTGCGTGCCGGCGGCGAGCATCCGACGGGTGTGCTTGGAGCCCTCCGACCCGGTCATCCCCTGCACGATGACCCGGCTGGTCTCGGTGAGGAAGATCGCCATGGCTCAGGCTCCTTGTGCGGTCGTCGCCGCGAGTTCGGCGGCGCGTTCGGCCGCTCCGTCCATCGTGTCCAACTGCGCCACCCCGGGCAGGTCGGCCTCGGTGAGGATGGCGCGGCCGGCCTCGGCGTTGTTGCCGTCCAGGCGGACCACCAGCGGCTTGTCGACCTTCTCGCCCTTCTGCTCGAGCAGACCGAACGCCTGGACGATGCCGTTGGCGACCGCGTCGCAGGCCGTGATGCCGCCGAAGACGTTGACGAAGACGCTGCGCACCGAGCGGTCGGACAGGATGATCTCCAGCCCGTCTGCCATCACCTCGGCGCTGGCGCCCCCGCCGATGTCGAGGAAGTTGGCCGGCCGGACCCCGCCGTGCCGTTCCCCGGCGTAGGCGACCACGTCCAACGTGGACATCACCAGCCCGGCGCCGTTCCCGATGATCCCGACCTCGCCGTCGAGCTTGACGTAGTTGAGGTGCTTCTCCTTCGCGCGCGCCTCGAGCGGGTCGTCGGCCGCGGCATCGGCGAAAGCGGCATGGCCCGGCTGCCGGAAGGCGGCGTTGTCGTCGAGCGTCACCTTGCCGTCCAGGGCGATCACCGCTCCGCCGGGCGTCTGGACGAGCGGGTTCACCTCGACGAGCGTCGCGTCCTCGGCGGTGAACACCTTCCACAGCGCGACGACGACCTGCGCGGTCTGCTCGGCGATCTGGGCCGGGAACCGGGCCGCCGCCACGATGCGGCGCGCCGTGTCGGCGTCGACTCCGGCCAATGGGTCGATCGGTATCCGGGCCAGCGCGTCCGGCTTGGTGCGCGCGGTCTCTTCGATCTCGACGCCGCCCTCGACCGAGCCGATGGCGAGGAACGTCCGGTTGGCGCGGTCGAGCAGGAAGGAGAGGTAGTACTCCTCGGCGATGTCACTGGCCTCGGTGACCAGCACCCGGTGCACGGTGTGGCCCTTGATGTCCATCCCGAGGATGGCCGTCGCCTTCTCCGCCGCCTCGGCCGGAGTCTCGGCGAGCTTCACCCCGCCGGCCTTTCCGCGGCCCCCGGTCTTGACCTGGGCCTTGACCACGACCGGTCCGCCGATGCGCCCGGCGATGGCTTGCGCCTCGTCCGGTGTCGTCGCGACCTCGCCGGCGAGTACCGGCACGCCATGCTTGGCGAAGAGTTCCTTCGCCTGGAATTCGTACAGGTCCACTGCGTCCGTCCTGTCCGCACCGTCCGTCCCGCCGCGTCGCGGGCCGCATGCGAGGGTATCCGCGGCGCCGTCGGCCGCCCGTGCGGGGCCCGTCAGGTCGCGGGCGCCCCGACGTGTTCGGTCACCCAGTCGACGATGGCCTGCGTGGTGGCCCCGGGTGTGAAGACTTTGGCCACACCTAGCTTCTCCAGCTCGGGGATGTCGCCTTCGGGGATGATGCCGCCTCCGAAGACCACGACGTCGGTGGCGCCCTGCGCATGCAGCAGCTCCAGCACCCGGGTGAACAGTGTCATGTGCGCGCCGGAGAGCACCGAGAGCCCGACGCAGTCGGCGTCCTCCTGGATGACCGTCGCCACGATCTGCTCGGGCGTCTGGTGCAGGCCGGTGTAGACGACCTCCATCCCGGCGTCGCGCAGCGCGCGGGCCACCACCTTCGCGCCCCGGTCGTGACCATCGAGACCGGGCTTCGCCACCACGACCCGAATCCGACCGCTCACTGGCCCTCCCGGACGACGACGACGGCCCCGGTGCCGACGGACCCAGTGTGCACTAGGGCCGGCCGGTTCGGCGGGTAGAGGGCTGCCCGCCGACCGCGCGGCCGCGGGGCTTGCGGCCCTGCGCCGATCCTGCCTTCTTCGCCGTCGCCGGCCCTGCCTTCTTGGCTGTCGCGGGCGCTGCCTTCTTGGCCGTTGCCGGCCGACCCGCCGGTTCGCTGCGGTCGGCCGGCGAGCCGGTCGGAACGAGCACGGCTCCGGCCGCGAGCAGGAGCACGAGGACCGCGGACACCACTTCGGCGACCGTCCCGACGCTGGTCGCCAGGTCGCGCGATCGGGTGATGACCACGAGATTGTCGATCGACAGGGCGAGCAGAACGACCCCGACCGAGGCCAGGATCCCGACCGTCGCCAGCCACGGCCGGAAGGTCGCCGCGAGTACGCAGCATGCGACGACCACGATGACCAGGATCAGCCCGCCGATCCGGCCGATGCCGGTCTGCTGGATGACCGAGGGCGGCGCGACGCTGAGGGCCGAATCGCTCGGGGCCATGCTGAACGCGATCGCCGCGATCGCGCCGACGAACAATCCGAGTGCGCTGAAGGTCGGCCGCCACCCGTCGAGGCTCCCGTCGTCCTCGGTGACCGTGCGGGCCCACCCGGCGACGGCGGCGACCAGGCCCAGGACGAGCAGTCCGGCAGCGGCGATCCCGAGCCAGAGCCCGGGGCCGACGGCGTACCGGTTGCCGGCCAGCGCCTGCCCGCCGACCGGCAGGTCGAGGACCGTCCGGTGCCCGGTGTCGAGCAGCCACACCCACCGCAGCCCGATCCCGACGGCCAGGGCACCCGCCGCGCCGATCACCGCCAGCCCGAGTCGCGGGAGCCGCCCGGTGGCCGCCGAGACGCCCGCCGCGGCGAGCAGCACGATCGCCGGGAGCCACGCAGCCAGGGAGGCGACCCCGGGCGTGGCGCCGATCTGGCGGCCGCCCGCGCTCGCCGCCGGGACAAAGGGTCGGATCAGCAGGCACAGCGCCGCCGCGGCAGCGGCCACGCCGGCGACCCGACTCCATCCGGAGATCGCGCCGACGACGAGTCCCTGCCCACGCCAGCCGGCGGATCGGATCGCCACATCGCCGCTCGACCGGGTCGTCGGTCGTCGCACGGCCGAGCCCGCCCGGGACGCGGCGGTGGCCGCGGTGGGGCGTGACTTCTTCGTCGTCTTGGCCACGCCACACGCTAACAACGCATCGGATCGCGTGCTGCACCGCCGACCACTCCCGCCGATACGGCGCGGCGGCGGACCGGATTGCGGCGACTTGGCGCTATTTTTCGCACATGCTTCTCCGCGCTGGCCGCTAGAATCACGTTATGTAATCTCCCGATTACGGGATTCGGGGACGGGAGTCTGCCCATGCGCAAGGTCGCAGTCATCGCCGCGGCGGCAACGGCCGCTATCGGCGTCCTTGTGCCGAGTGTCGCCGGCGCCGAGGGCCCGGGCGGTTCGGCGGCTCATCCGAGTCCCGGCGCCATCGTCGGCACCTACAAGGGGCAGGACGTGCAGTGCGATCCGCCGACCAGCCCGTTCGGCCAGGGCGCGATCGTCTACCAGAAGCCCGGGGTCACCGTCCGCAAGTTCACCCGCACCACCGGTACGCCGATGTACGGGGCGAGGGCAACGGTCTACGGCACTCCCCGGGTCCGACCCGGGCCGCTGCTGCGCGGCCCGATCACCTTCCTCGAGACGCTGCGCGAAAAGTTCTCCACCTCCGGCGCCTATGCCGCAATCAACGGCGACTTCTTCGACTGGGGGAAAACCTGGGCCAGCCTCGGCCCTGAGGTACTTCGCGGCGGGCGGGCGATCAAGGGCCTGAGCACACCGCAGAACGTCATGCTCAGAGGCCTGGACGGCCGCGCCGCCACCGGACAGCTCTGGCTGACCACCGGGATCTCGCCGGGTAAGTCCTGGGTGCACGCGCAGTCCTACAACACCGACTTCCTTGCCAGCAACGGCATCACGCTGTTCGACAAGTACTGGGGCGCCGCGTCGCGCAAGTGGTTGGCCCCGACGCAGTCGCCGCTGCGCGAGGCCATCGTGTCGCACGGCAAGGTCGTCTCGGTGTCCAACACCCTGACCTCCAAGGCCGTCCCGCCCGGCGGCTACGCCATCGTCGGGCAGGGCTCAGGGGCCCGCAGCCTCGACGCCGCCGGCCTGCATGTCGGCGGGCCGATCACGGTCGACATCCGGATGCACAGCACGTCGCACACCGGGGTCGACTCGGCCATCGGCGTCGGCCTCGGCCTGATCCACAAGGGCAAATACCTCGGCCCGGCCTGCGTCGCCGACCGCCCGTTGGCCCGCACCCTCGTCGGCGTCTCCAACGGCGGCAAGACCCTCATCATGATCGCCTGCGAGGGCTCCATCGACGGCGGGAAGAAGGGCCGCCAGGGCCTCTCGCTGCGTGGGGCGAGCGCGGTCATGATGTCGATGGGCGCGACCGACGCGGCGATGTTCGACGGTGGCGGCTCCACCGGCATGGAGGTCGCCGGGGCGCGGGGCGTTGCACAACTCACCATCCCGGCCGACGACGCCGACCGGCACATCCCGGAGGGCTTCGCGGTCTGGCCGAGGTGACGCTCGCCCCTAACCCGATCTAGACGCGCCCGCACCGGCACGCGTGGCGTCCGGATGAACTCCCTCGATTTTGGCTACCTTTGTGCACCGTAGTCAGAGGTACTCGAAGGGAGTGCGCAATGCAGCCCACGACGACCTACCCCGTTCAATTCTCGGTCGACTATCCCGATCGAACACTGAATCGCTTGACGACCTTCTTCCGGATATTCGTCATCATCCCGATCGCGATCGTGCTCGGCGCCGTGTCCGGCCAGACGTGGCAATGGTCGTCCGGGCATACGAGCCGGGTGGTCGCTGCAGGAGCGGGCGGCCTGCTCTTCTTCGGCCCGTTACTGATGATTCTCTTCCGCAAGAAGTACCCCCGATGGTGGTTCGACTGGAATCTCGAGCTCCAACGGTTCAGCACCCGCCTCACGGCATTCCTAGCCCTGATGGACGACCAGTATCCGTCCACCACAGATCACCAGTCTGTTCATCTCGAATACGACTACCCCGATGCCGAGCGCGACCTCAACCGGTGGTTGCCACTGGTGAAGTGGTTCCTCGCTATTCCGCATTACATCGTGCTGGCGTTCCTGGATATCGCGGTCGTGGTGGTGCTGATTATCACCTGGTTCGCCATCCTGTTCACCGGTCGGTATCCGCGGGGGATCTTCACCTTCATCGAGGGCGTCCTCCGGTGGCACAACCGGGTCCTCGCCTACGCCATCGTTCTCGTCACCGACCGGTATCCGCCGTTCCGGCTCTCTGCGTGACCGAGAGGCAAGACGCATCCTGTCTCTGGTGAGCGCCGGCCAACTCCGCGCGGTCCTCGACGCGTGGCGCCTGGAACCCGTCGGGGACGTCACTCCGACCGCGCTCGGGACGATGAACGAGACGTTCGTCGTCACGACGCCGGTCCGTCGGCTGGTGCTGCGTCGCCACCGGCGTACCGACCGTTCCCTGGTCGAACGGGAGCATGACGTCATCGGGTACGCCCGTGACCACGGCATTCCGGCGCCTGCCGCGATCCCGACCCCGGCCGGCGACCGCGTCGTCGACCACGCCGGCCGGCTGTACTCCCTGTTCAGCTACGCGCCGGGGCGGCAGGTGGCCCGCGACGACCTCACCCCCGAGCACGCGCAGTCGATGGGAGACATGCTCGCCCGGGTGCACCTCGCGCTCGCGGACTACGCGTTCACGCCGTCGCCGGTGCCCGACCTGCCCAGCCGGGAGGACACCCTCCATCGACTGGCGGACATCGTCGAGGTGATCGAGCGACGCCCCGATCCGGATGTGCAGGAGCAGTGGGCACTGCAACGGCTGCGCAGCAGGGAACGCTGGCTGCGGTCCGGTGCCGACCCCGTACCGCCGGCACCCGATCCGGAACCTGTGCAGATGATTCACGGCGACTACCAGGAATCCAACCTCTTCTTCACCGGCAGCGTGGTCGCCGCGGTCATCGACTGGGACAAGGCCGAACCCGCCCACGCCGCCGACGAGATCGTCCGCGCGATGTACCTCTCGCTGCACCTGGCGGGATCGCGGTGCGCGGCATTCCTCGCCGGCTACCGGGCGGTCCGCGCGATCGGGACCGAGCTGCTCGACCGGGCCGCCGCCCGCTACGCCTTCGGCCAGGCGCACGACCTCTGGCTCTACGAAACGATCTACCTGCGCGGCGACGACCGGCCGCGGCAGTTCCTGCACCCCGGGACGTTCGTCCCCTTCGCCGACCGGTGGCGGACGGCCCGCGCAGAGTTCGGGTAGCCCACCCAGGTCAGACCTTCTCGACCGGGGCGTAACGCAGGAGCAACCGCTTCGCGCCGATGTCGCCGCCGAAGTCGATCGTCGCCTCGGCCCGGTCGGCGACCCCCTTGGTCGACACCACGGTGCCCAGGCCGAACGCGTCGTGGGTGACCCGGTCGCCGATCTCGAGCGATACGACGGGCCGGTTGCCCACCCCGCCGCGCAGGGTGCCGGCGGCGAGCCCGCGGGCGGCGACGCGGGTCTGCGCGGCCGGCTGCCGGCGTGGCTCGTCCCGCTCCCAGGCGACCAGGTCGGGCGGGATCTCGTCGAGGAACCGGGACGGCGGGTTGTAGGCCGGCTGCCCCCAGGCGCTGCGGGTGACCGCACGGGAGAGGTAGAGCCGGCGCTGGGCGCGGGTGATGCCGACGTAGGCGAGCCGCCGTTCCTCTTCGAGCTCCGTGGGGTCGGCGAGCGTGCGCAGGTGCGGGAAGATCCCGTCCTCCATGCCGGTGAGGAAGACGACCGGGAACTCCAGGCCCTTGGCGGTGTGCAGGGTCATCAGGGTCACCACGCCCGAGTCGGAGTCGGGGATCGAGTCGGCGTCGGCGACCAGCGAAACCTGCTCGAGAAACTCTTCGAGCGTGCCGCCGTCGCGCTGCTCCTCGAATTCGCGGGCGACGGACACCAACTCGTTGAGGTTGTCGACCCGGCCCTCGTCCTGCGGATCTGTGCTCGCCTCGAGCTCGGCGAGGTAGCGGGTGCGGTCGAGCACCGCCTCGATGACGGCGGCCGGTCCGTTGCCGGCGGCGACCGCGCGGAGCTCGGTCATCAGGCCGGTGAAGTCGGTGATCGCCTTGACCGAGCGGGACGCGATTCCCGGTGCGTCGTCGGCGCGGTCGAGGGCGTCGGAGTAGGAGATCCGCTCCCGCGACGCCAACGCCTCGACGCACGCCTGCGCCCGGTCGCCGATACCGCGGCGCGGAGTGTTGAGGATGCGACGCAGGCTGACCAGGTCGGCGGGGTTGGCGATGGTACGCAGATAGGCCAGCAGATCGCGCACCTCGCGGCGCTCGTAGAACCGCACGCCGCCGACCACGCGGTAGGGCAGCCCGACCCGGATGAAGACCTCCTCGAACACCCGCGACTGCGCGTTGGTGCGGTAGAAGACGGCGACATCCGCCGACGTCGCCTCCTTGGCGTCGGCGAGCCGGTCGATCTCCCCGGCGACCCATGCCGCTTCGTCGTGCTCGTTGTCGGCGACATAGCCGCGCACCTGCTCACCGGCACCGGCGTCGGACCAGAGGTTCTTGGCCCGGCGACTCTCGTTGCGCGCAATCAACGCATTGGCTGCGGACAGGATCGTCTGGGTCGACCGGTAGTTCTGCTCGAGCAGCACCGTCGTCGCGTCGGGGTAATCGCGCTCGAACTCCACGATGTTGCGGATCGTCGCGCCGCGGAAGGCGTAGATCGACTGGTCGGCGTCACCGACTACGGCGAGCTCAGCCGGCGGCACGGCGTCCTCGGCCCCGTCGCCGACGAGGTCGCCGTCGACCGTACGGCGCTCCGCGGTGCCGACGAGCTCGCGGATCAGCACGTACTGCGCATGGTTGGTGTCCTGGTACTCGTCGACCAGAACGTGCCGGAACCGGCGCCGGTAGTGCTCGGCCACGGCGGGGAACGCTTGCAGGAGATTGACCGTGGTCATGATGATGTCGTCGAAATCCAGCGCGTTGGCCTGCCGGAGCCGACGCTGGTAGAGCGTGTAGGCCTCTCCGAGCACCTTCTCCATCCCGGTGCCCGCCCGCGCCGCCCACGTCTCCTCGTCGACGAGTTCGTTCTTGAGGTTGCTCACCTGGGCGGCCAGCGACCGGGGTGGATAGCGCTTCGGATCGAGATCGAGGTCGCGCACGACGAGGGTCATCAGCCGCTGCGAGTCGGCCTGGTCGTAGATCGAGAAGTTGCTGGTGAGGCCGACCGTCTTGGCTTCCGCCCGAAGGATCCGCACACACATCGAGTGGAACGTCGACACCCACATCGCCCGAGCCCGGCGCCCGACCAGGCCCGCGACCCGCTCCCGCATCTCGCCGGCCGCCTTGTTGGTGAAGGTGATCGCCACGATCTGGCCCGGCGAGACGCCGCGGGCGGCGAGCAGGTAGGCGATCCGATGGGTGAGCACCCGGGTCTTGCCGGATCCCGCACCGGCCACGATCAACAGCGGCCCGCCGGCGTGGGTCACCGCCTGCCGCTGCTGCGGGTTGAGGTCGGCGAGCAGCGCTTCCGGATCAGGGGTGCGGGGTCCGGGCCGGCGCGGCGTGTCGTCGCCGTCGGACGGCGTATCAGGGACGTCGAAGAGGCTGCTCATCTCTCCCGTCACGATACGTCGCCCCGCTGACCGATTCGGCCGCCCACAGCGCCGGAGGGCGCGGCATTGGCCACGGGGCGGCTGGTGTGGCAGACTTCAGGCCGTGACGACGCGCGCAGCTCAGTTCTTTTATGGGTACCGGAGCCCGGTGCCCGTCGACGCCGTCTGACCCAGACCACCCGACGCCCCGGCCCTCCAGCCGGGGCGTTTTGCTGTCTCGGCAGGTGGGCCCCCAGCAAGGAGACCCCGTGACTGCACAGACAGACGCCGCGCTCCCCGACCTCTCGGCGGAGCCCGCACCGGCGGAGACCGACCCGATCGCCCTGCTCCGGGCCCGCATCGACGCGCTCGACGAGGGCATCATCCGGCTCGTCGCCGAGCGCGCCAGGCTGTCCCGGCAGGTGCAGTCCGCCCGGATCGCCGCCGGCGGGGTCCGGCTCGAGCTCGATCGGGAGCGCCGGGTGCTCGACTCCTACCGCGGCGGCCTCGGTGACGGCGGCGGATCGATCGGCGACGCCGTACTGCGCACCTGCCGGGGGCCGCTATAGCCAGTGGCCGCACCGGGTCCCGGGACGCCTCTACGATCGGTAGTCGTGACCCAACCTGACACCGGCCAGCCGGACGAGCCCGCCACCCGCGCCCTGGTCGTCGCCGCACACCCCGACGACATCGACTTCGGCGCCGCCGGAACGGTCGCCGCCTGGACGGCGGCGGGCATCGAGGTCGCCTACTGCATCGCGACCCGCGGCGACGCCGGCGGTTACGACGACACCCCGCGGGAGCTGATGGGCGACCTACGGGAGCGGGAGCAGCGCGCCGCCGCGGCCGAGGTCGGTGTGCACGACGTGACCTTCCTGGACTATCCCGACGGTCGGCTCTACGTCACCCACGAACTGCGCCGGGACATCACCCGCCAGATCCGCCGCGTGCGCCCGCACCGGGTGATCGGCCCGTCCCCGGAGCGGGACTGGCGGCTCCTCGGGCGCAGCCACCCGGACCACCTCGCGGTCGGCGAGGCGACGGTGGACGCGGTCTACCCCGATGCCCGTAATCCGTTCGCGCACCCCGAACTGCTCCGCGACGAGGGGCTTGCGGCCTGGACGGTCGGCGAGCTGTGGATAGCCGGCGGCCCCGACCCCGACCGCTACGTCGACATCACCGACACCTTCGACCGCAAGATCGCCGCGCTACGCGCCCACGCCAGCCAGACCGCGCACTTCGAGGATCTGCCCGGGCGGCTGCGGACCTGGCTCGAGGCGGCCGCGCGCGCCGGCGGGCTGCCGGAGGGCCACCTCGCCGAGTCGTTCCGGGTGATCGACACACGGTGATCCCGGCCCGCCGGCCGGGCCTGCGACGTCACACGATCCGACGGTCGGACGCCCATCGGGTGAGCTGGTGCCGGTTGGACAGCTGCAGCTTGCGCAGCACCGACGAGACATGCGTCTCCACCGTCTTCACCGAGATGAACAGCTGACCGGCGATCTCCTTGTAGGAGTAGCCGCGGGCGAGGAGCCGCAGCACGTCGCGCTCCCGTGCGGTGAGCGAGTCGAACTCCGGATCGACGACCGGGGTGCCGTTGCGATCGGTGAACGCGTCCAGCACGAAGCCGGCCAGCCGCGGGGAGAAGACCGCGTCACCGTCGGCCACCCGGCGGATCGCGGCGGCGAGGTCGTCACCGGAGATCGTCTTGGTCACGTAGCCGCGGGCACCGGCCCGGATGACGCCGATCACGTCCTCGGCGGCGTCGCTCACCGACAGCGCGAGCACCTTGGTGGTGCCCGACAGATCGCCGATCTGATCGAGTACGGCGCGCCCGCCGCCGTCGGGCATGTGGACGTCGAGCAGCACGACGTCGGGACGGGCCTGCCGGATCCCGGCGACGGCACCCGACACCGAGCCGGCGTCTCCGACCACGTCGACGGCTCCCGCGGCGGCCCGGGCCAGCTCGGCCCGCACCCCCGACCGGAACATCTCGTGGTCGTCCACCAGGAACACCCGGAGCGGGGTCACTGCTGGACCTTCGCGGTGCGGGTCATCGTCAACTCCACCTCGGTGCCGTCGCCCGGCGTACTGCGGATCGTGGCCCTCCCGCCGTGGCGTTTCATGCGACCGACGATCGAGCCGGCCACACCGTGTCGGTCGGCGCCCACGGCGTCCGGGTCGAACCCGACGCCGCGGTCGCGGATGAAGACGGTGACCGAGTCGGGTTCGACTTCGGCGTACAGCGACATCGTCTCGACCCCGCTGTGCTTGGCCGCGTTGACCAGTGCCTCCCGCGACGACTGGACCAACGCGTCCGTGCGCGGGTCGAGGTCGACGTCACCGACGACGACCGACTCTACGGCGACGCCGTAGGCGTCCTCGACCTCGGCCGCGACCGTCGTCATCGCCGCGCCGAACCGGGTGCTCTCGGCGTCGGCCGGGCGATACAGCCAGGTGCGCAGTTCGCGCTCCTGCCCCCGCGCCAGCCGCAGGACCTCGCGTGGTGACTCGGACTGCCGCTGGATCAGCGCGAGCGTCTGCAGTACGGAGTCGTGCAGGTGGGCGGCGAGTTCGGCACGCTCCTGGGACCGGATCCGCTCCCGCCGCTCGGCGGAGAGCTCCCCCACCAGCCGCCACCACCAGGGGCCGGTGATCACCGCCAGGCCGAGCAGCACGACGACGGTCGCGACGATGCCGTTGCGGGCGGCGGTGAGCTGATGCGACACCGCCAGGAAGGCCGCGATACCCGCGGTCACGAGTACGGCGCCCGCGGCGAGCCGCAACACGGCCGAGCGGGTGCCGCCGGCGCCGGTCAGCAGGGACGGGATGCGTCCGGTCGCGCGGGTGAGCTGGTCGCGTTGGGACTCGTCGGCCTGACGCCAGATCAGCGCCGCACCGATCGCGACGATCGCGACCGGCCAGACCAGCGCGTCGACCTGCAGGATCCCGATGCCCCGGAGCAGCAGGACCAGGCCGACGGCCACGGCGCCGATCGCCAGAGCCTGCCCGCGGCCCTCGAACCGCCGGGTCCGCGCCGGTCGACCGTCCTCGACCGCCCGCCGGGTCGGGATGACCACCCAGAGCACGGCGTAGAGCACGACGCCGAATCCCCCGAAGACGGACAGGACGAGGAAGGCGATGCGCACGTGCGTCGCGGACAGGTCGAGGTGGTCGGCGAGGCCCTGTGCGACACCGCTGAAGACGCGCCCCTCGGCGGGTCTGCTGACCCGCCGAGGCACGTACCGTGCCGCGCCTGCCGACCCCTGTGCGGTGCTGATCGCCGCCTCCTTCGTCCTCAGCAATCGTCACACGCGGCGGGCCGTCCCGGCCATCCGGCGCAACCCTGGAATCCTGGGCCCGATCTCAGGGTGGCCTACTCGGGGTGCCTACTCGGGGTCGGCCGAATCAGGGTCGAAATCAGGGTCCTCCCCGATGCCCGGCCGCGCGCGAGGCAGCACGATCGCGGCATGAGCAACTTCTCGGGCGGCTCGACTCCTCGCCGGCTGCAGCGCAGCCGCGACCAGCGCATGGTCGCGGGTGTGGCCGGCGGCCTGGCCGAGTACGTCGATGTCGACCCTCTGCTGATCCGCGTCCTGATCGCCGTCCTGGCCGTCTTCGGCGGCGTCGGTGTCCTCCTCTACGCGGTCGGGTGGTTGCTACTCCCCGACGCCCGGGAGGAGCACTCGATCGCCGAGTCGGTGATCGGCCGCGGCCGGCGAGGTACGCCGATGGCGGAGGGCATCGTGCTGGCGGTGATCGTGATCGCCCTCGTCGCGGCGGTCGGCCGGGGCGACCCGCGCAACCTCGCGCTGCTCGCGGTGGTCACGGTGGGCGGCGTCCTGGTCTACCGGCACCTGCAGGACCGCGGCCGGCAGAGCCCGGACTCGCCGCCGCCCCCGCCGCCCCCGGTCGGCTCGGCGCCACCTCCGGCCGCGTCCGCACCGTCCCCGGCCGCTCCGGACACCGGCGTGACGGCGCCCATCCCTGTCCCGGCCTCCGGAGCGACGCAGGACGCCGGAGCGACCCGGCCGCTCGGCGGGCCGGGCACCGAGGTGCTGCCGACCCGGCCACTACCCCGCGGCTCGCTGGCCACCGAGTCGATGAACGCGGTCAACCGGGCCGCCGAGCAGCTCGCCGCAGAGCGGCTCGCCGCCGAGGAGCGGACCGACCCGGACAGTGCGTGGCCGCTGGCCGGGGCGCCGGCCACCCCGCCGACAGGCCTCGAGCCGAAGCGGCGGCGCTCACCGCTGCGGCGGATCACCATCAGCCTGACGATCGTCGTCGTCGGATTGCTCATCGCGATCGACCGCGCCGGCGGCCTCGGACTGTCGGTCCGCAGCTACCTCGCCGTCGCGCTCGGTCTGGTCGGCGCCGGTCTGCTGGTCGGCGCGCGGTGGGGTAAGGCGCGGGGACTCACCCTGCTGGGCATCCCGCTGACCGTCGCGTTACTGATCGCGGCCAGCGCACCGCTGGCCGGGGGCGGTCCGGTCGGCGACCGGACCTGGGCTCCCACCACGGTCGGCGCCGTCCAGCACTCGTACAACATGCGCGCCGGCACCGCGACGCTCGACCTCGAGCGGGTCGACTTCGCCCACACCGGCGACGTGACGAGTCGGCTACAGGTCGGCGCCGGGACGATCAACGTCACCGTTCCGCCCGACGTCGACGTGACGATCCACGGCACGGCGGACGCGGGACAACTGCAGCTGCTCGGCACCGGACACGCCGGGCTCGATGTGAACCAGACCGTGAATGACACCGGGGCGGACGGTCCCGGTGGAGGACACCTCGACCTCACCGCGCAGGTCGGCGTCGGAACCGTGGAGGTAGATCGTGCAGCGGCATGACATCGACGTTTTCTCACTCGTGGCCGGCCTGTTCTTCGTCGGCATCGCCATGATCTGGGGTTTCGCGGGCCACACCGCGTCGCTGGGCGGCAGCTGGGAACTTCCCGCCCTGTTGATCGGGGTCGGCGCGGTCGGGCTGGTCAGCGCCCTGCCGCGGATGACGGGTCGGCGGCGCGGCGAGCGCCGGTGACGGCTGCGGGCCGTGCTACTCCCACTCGATCGTGCCGGGCGGCTTGCTCGTGACGTCGAGCGTGACCCGGTTGATCTCGCGGACCTCGTTGGTGATGCGGGTGGAGATCCGGGCCAGGACGTCGTAGGGCAGCCGGGACCAGTCGGCGGTCATGGCGTCCTCGCTGGAGACCGGCCGGAGCACGACCGGGTGGCCGTAGGTGCGACCGTCCCCCTGCACACCGACCGACCGGACATCGGCGAGCAGCACCACCGGGCACTGCCAGACCTCGCGGTCGAGGCCGGCAGCGGAGAGCTCCGCCCGGGCGATCGCGTCGGCGGCGCGCAGCATGTCGAGCCGGTCGCGGGTGACCGCACCGACGATGCGGATCGCCAGGCCCGGCCCGGGGAACGGCTGGCGCCACACCATCTCCGCGGGCAGGCCGAGCTCCTCGCCGGCGCGGCGTACCTCGTCCTTGAACAGCTCGCGGAGCGGCTCGACCAGCGCGAACTGCAGATCGTCGGGCAGCCCGCCCACGTTGTGATGGGACTTGATGTTCGACGCCCCCGCGCCGCCGCCGGACTCGACCACGTCGGGGTAGAGCGTGCCCTGGACGAGGAACTCAACGGTCTCGCCGTGGGCGCCGACCTCGGCGACCACGTCGCGGGCGGCCTGCTCGAAGACCCGGATGAACTCCCGGCCGATGATCCGTCGCTTCTGCTCGGGGTCGGAGACTCCGTCGAGGGCAGCGATGAATCGGTCCTCGGCGTGCACGACCCGCACCTGGACGCCGGTCGCGGCGACGTAGTCACGCTCGACCTGCTCGGTCTCCCCTTCCCGCATCAGCCCGTGGTCGACGTAGACGCAGGTCAGCCGGTCGCCGACCGCCTCGTGCACGAGGGCCGCGGCGACCGCCGAGTCGACGCCGCCGGACAACGCGGCGAGCACCCGCTTGTCGCCCACCTGGGCGCGGATCCGGCGGATCTGCTCGTCGACGACGTTCTCCGTCGTCCACAGCGGACGGATCCCGGCGACGTCGTAGAGGAAGTGCTCGAGCACCTTCTGCCCGTACGGCGAGTGCGCCACCTCGGGGTGGAACTGCACCCCGGCGAGGTGGCGGTCGGTGGCCTCGAACGCCGCCACCGGCGAGTCGTCGGTGCCCGCGGTGACGGTGAATCCCTCGGGCGCACTGGTGACCGCGTCGCCGTGCGACATCCACACCTGGTGCTTCTCCGGCGTGTCCGCCAGCAGGCGGGACGCCGGGGTGGCGACCTGCAGCATGGTCGCGCCGTACTCCGACCGCCCCGTGTGGCTCACGGTGCCGCCGAGGGCCCGGGCCATCAGCTGGTGCCCGTAGCAGATCCCGAGCACGGGGACCCCGGCGTCGAACAGGCCCTCGGGGGCCGCCGGCGCGCCCTCGGCGTAGACGCTCGCCGGGCCGCCGGAGAGCACGATCGCGGCGGGCCGCCGGGCGAGCATCTCCTGGACCGGGGTGTCGTGCGCGACGATCTCGCTCTTGACCCGCGCCTCCCGGATCCGGCGCGCGATCAGCTGGGCGTACTGCGCCCCGTAGTCGACGACCAGGACGACGTCGTGGCCGGGATCCGCGCTGCTGCTGTCCACCGCCCGAGCCTACCGACCGCGACGGCGGGGATCGGTTTCCCCATCAGACAATTCGGATGCGACGCGGACCCCGGTGGGTCAGGATGGACGCCGTCGCTCCGCTCTGAGCGAACCGCCCGCCTCCCCCGTCGCGCCGACACCAAAGTTGTCGGACGCTCGGAGTAGGCAGCGATCTGTGGACGACAAGCGCGGCCGGCGCTGATCGAAATGAGCCCGAGGAGACAACGCAATGGCCCAGCCAGCGGACAACAGTCCCGCCATCTTCGTCGAGGGGATGCGGAAGTCGTTCGGGTCCGTCGAGGCGCTGCGGGGCATCGACTTCGCCGTGCCCCGCGGCACGGTGCTCGGCGTCCTCGGGCCCAACGGCGCCGGCAAGACGACCGCAGTCCGCATCCTCACCACCCTGCTCACGCCGGACGCCGGAAAGGTGTTGATCGAGGGTCAGGACGTCGTCCGTGACCCGGCGGCGGTCCGTCGCTCGATCGGCCTCGCCGGCCAGTCGGCGGCGATCGTCGAGGAGCTCACCGGCCGGGAAAACCTGGAGATCATCGGGCGGCTGAGCCACTTGGGCCGGAGCGAGTCGCGGCGTCGCGCCGCGGAGCTGCTCGACCGCTTCGACCTGTCCGACGCCGCCGACCGCAACGCCAAGACCTACTCCGGCGGCATGCAGCGCCGGCTCGACCTCGCCGCCAGCCTGGTCGCGCGCCCGGCCGTGCTCTTCCTCGACGAGCCGACCACGGGCCTCGACCCGCGCAGCCGGATCGGGATGTGGGACATCATCCGTGCGCTGGTCAACGACGGCACCACGCTGCTGCTGACCACGCAGTACCTCGACGAGGCCGACCAGCTCGCCGACGAGATCGTGGTGATCGACCACGGGCTGGTCATCGCCGGCGGCACGGCCGACCAGCTCAAGGACCGGGTCGGCGGCGACGTCCTCGAGTTCGAGGTGCCTGACCGCGCGCAGGTGGCCACCGCCGTACAGGTCGTGGCCGGCCTCGGCGCCGGTGAGCCCCAGGTCGACGAGGAGCGCGGCGCCGTGACGATCCCCGCCGGCGCGCTCGGCTCCCGGACCCTCATCGAGGCCGTCCGCCGGCTCGACGCCGCGGGCGTGGAGCCCGACGGGCTGGCGCTTCGCCGGCCCTCGCTCGACGACGTCTTCCTCGCCCTCACCGGCCACGCGGCCGAGGAGGACGGCACCACCGAACCGACCCGACGGGGCCGTCATTCCCGTCCGGTCTCCACCGGAACGGAGAACTGATCCTGATGGCTGCGACCACGATTCTGGCCCCGTCGGCCCCCGGGCCGATCCAGCAGGCCAGATGGGCGGTGAGCGACTCGCTCACCATGGCCCAGCGCAACCTGCTGGTGTGGATCCGGGTGCCGGCCTACATCGTCTTCACCGTCGTCCAACCGGTGATCTTCGTCCTGCTGTTCCGCTACGTCTTCGGCGGCGCGATCCCGGTCGCAGGCGGTAGCTACGTCGACTACATGATCCCCGGGATCATCGCGCAGACCGCCGGCTTCGCGTCGATGGGGACGGCGATCTCGCTGGCGATCGAGATGCGCAAGGGGGTCATCGACCGGCTCCGGTCGATGCCGATGTCCCGCTCGGCCGTCCTCGCCGGCCGGCTGATCGCCGACACGGTCCGGATGCTCATCACGATCCTGATCCTCGTCGGGATCGCCTACGCCGTCGGCTTCCGGTTCCACAACGGACTCGACGGCGCGGTGGGGATGGTGCTGCTGGCGCTGGCCTTCGGCGTCACCGTCTGCTGCGTCTCGGCCTTCATCGGGCTGGCGATCAAGGACGAGGAGTCGGTGCAGGCCTTCGGGATGATCTGGCTCTTCCCGCTGACCTTCGTGAGCTCCGCGTTCGTGCCGGTGGCCTCGATGCCCGGGTGGCTGCAGACGTTCGCCCGCAACCAGCCGGTCACGGTCATCATCGACACGATGCGGTCGTTCGCGCTCGGCGGGCCGGTCGCCTCCGAGCTCTGGAAGAGCATCGCGTGGCTGGCCGGCATCGCGCTGATCTTCGCGCCGCTGGCAGTGCGGACCTACCGCCGGGCGAGCTAGCGGGTCACTCCCCGCCGCCCTCCGCGATCAGCGGCAGGTTGGGGTCGGACAGGTCGAGCAGGCCGTCCTCGACGAAGCGGTAGCGGCCGGCCATGACCTGCTGCGCGGCGACGTACTCGGCGGCGTCGTCGTTCGCCCACAGTTCGTGGAAGAGTGCGTCGATCCGGCGGCGGGCGCCCTTGCAGAAGAGGTCGGCGAGCTCCACGGCGCGCTGACCGTCGGAGTCGCGGTCCGGGCCGTCGGGGCCCTGGCGACTCCACCGGTCGGCGGGATCGTCGTCGAGCATCATCTGCGCACGGCAGACCACGGCGCTCATTGCGAACAGCTCCGCGCCGATGTCGACGAGCCGCCCGAGGAAGCCCTGCTTCTTCTCCAGCCGGCCCTGCCAGCGGGACATGCCCCAGAAGGTGGAGCGGGCGAGCTTGCGCGACGAGCGCTCCACGAACCGCAGGTGGCCGGCGAGCGAACCGAACTCGGCGAACGCCCGGGGGTTGTCGCCGTGCCCGACCGCCAGGGTCGGCAACCACTTCGCGTAGAAGCCACCGGCCTTCGCCGCGCCGCGTGCCTTCTCCGACAGCGCCTTGTCGGGATCGATGATGTCGCCGGCCACCGCGAGGTGGGCGTCGACCGCCTCGCGGGCGATGATCAGCCGCATGATCTCGCTGGAGCCCTCGAAGATTCGGTTGATCCGCATGTCGCGCAGCGCCTGTTCCGCGGCGAGCGGACGCTCGCCGCGGGCGGCCAGCGAGTCGGCCGTCTCGTAGCCGCGGCCGCCGCGGATCTGCACCAGGTCGTCGACCAGCCGCCAGCCGTGCTCGGAGCAATACAGCTTGGCGAGAGCAGCCTCGATCCGGATGTCGTTGCGGTCCTCGTCGGCCATCAGGGAGGACATGTCGACGACGGCCTCGAGGGCGAAGGCCATGCTGGTGATGTAGGCGATCTTCTTCGCGACCGCTTCGTGCTCGCCGACGGCGTGTCCCCATTGGATCCGCCCGGCGCCCCACTCCCGGGCCACCATCGCCGACCACTTCGCCGTACCCGCGCAGATCGCCGGCAGCGAGAGCCGACCGGTGTTGAGTGTCGTGAGCGCGATCCGCAGCCCGCGGCCCTCCTCGCCGACGAGGTTCTCGGCCGGGATCCGGACGTCGGTGAACCGGGTGACGCCGTTCTCGATGCCGCGCAGGCCCATGAAGGCGTTGCGGTGCAGCACCTCGACGCCCGGCGACGACGACTCGACGATGAAGGCGCTAATGCCGCCGCGATGCCCGGGCGACTTGGGCACGGTGGCCATGACGATCAACAGCGACGCGACTACGCCGTTGGTGGTCCACAGCTTCGTGCCGTTGAGCACGTAGCCGCTGCCGTCCTCGGTCGGTACGGCGGTGGAATGCATGCGGGCCGGGTCGCTGCCCACGTCGGGCTCGGTGAGCAGGAACGCGCTGATCTCGTCCTTCGCGCAGCGCGGCAGGTAGGTGCGCCGCTGTTCCTCGGTGCCGGCGAACTTCAGCGGCTGCGGCAGGCCGATCGACTGGTGCGCCGAGAGCAGGGTGGCGAGCGCGGCGTGCGCCTGGCCCACCATCGCCAGCGCCCGGTTGTAGTAGAGCTGGGAGAGCCCGAGGCCGCCGTACTCGACGTCGATCTTCATGCCGAGAGCGCCGAGGTCGGCCAGGCCCTTCACGACCCGGTCGGGGACCTTCGCGGTGCGCTCGATCTCCCGCGGGTCGACCTCGGTGCGGCAGAACGCCTCCAGCCGAGCGAGGAACGCCTCGCCGCGCTCGACGTCGTCCGCTCGCGGCCGGGGATGCGGGTGGATGAGATCGGGACGGAACCGGCCGAGGAACAGTTCCTTGCCGAAGCTGGGCTTGCGCCACTCGGTGTCCCGGGACTCTTCGGCGAGCGTGCGGGCCTGTCGTTCGCTCACCTGCGGCGTCTCCGTCATGCCACCCACCCTTCTAGTTACTGGCCAGTAAACCAGTGTCTATCAGGTGATGCGCGGGCCGTCGCCGGATTGGCCGCCGGCGGCCGTAGACACCTCGACGCCGCCCTGTGCCCTTGCTTCGCTGGGCGGAGCAAGGGGACAGCTGCGCGCAGCAAGGGGACAGCTGCGCGCAGCAAGGGCACCGCTGGTGGGGAGCGGCAGGCGTCAGGCGGGCGTGCCGAGCGTGAGCTCGACCCGCTGGAACTCCTTGAGGTCGGAGAATCCGGTCTTGGCCATCGAGCGGCGCAGGCCGCCGAAGAGGTTGGCCTCGCCGGTCGGGTCGTCCGAGGGCCCGTTGAGCAGGGTCTGCAGCGGGCCCACCGGCTCGCGGGGCGGCGCGACCAGGCCGCGGGGAAGCTTCGGGTGGGCGGCGGCGGTGTGCCACCAGGCCCCTGCCGCCGGTGCCTCCTCGGCCGCCGCCAGCGGGCTGCCCAGCATCACCGCGTCGGCACCGCAGGCGATGGCCTTCGCGATGGCGCCGCTGCACTCGATCCCGCCGTCGGCGATGACGTGGACGTAGCGGCCACCGGTCTCGTCGAGGTAGTCCCGCCGCGCCGCGGCGGCGTCGGCGATGGCGCTCGCCATCGGCACCCGGATGCCGAGTACGTCGTCGGAGGTGGCGAAGCCGTCGGCCCCCATCCCGACGATCACGCCGGCGGCGCCGGTGCGCATCAGGTGCAGGGCGGTCTGGTAGGTCGCGCATCCCCCGACGATCACCGGGACGTCGAGGTCGGCGATGAACTCCTTGAGGTTCAGCGGCGCGGTGTGCTCGGAGACGTGCTCGGCGGAGACGATGGTGCCCTGAATGACCAGCATGTCGATCCCGCCGTCGAGCAGCACCGGAGCCAGCTCCATCGTGTGCTGCGGCGAGAGACGCACCGCCGTCGTACTCCCCGACCGGCGTAGCTCCTCGACCCGGTCGGCGAGCAGGTCAGGCCGGATCGGGTCGACGTAGGAGGCCTGCAGGCGACGGGTGACCGCGCGCGCGTCCATCGCCTCGCCGTCCTTGGGCCAGACCGAGCGGAGCATCGACGTCGGGTCCTCGTGCCGAGCCCACAGCCCCTCACCGTTGAGGACACCGAGCCCGCCGAGCCGGCCGACCTCGGCGACGGTGCGGGGGCTCATGGTCGCGTCGGAGGGATGCGCCACCAACGGCAACGAGAACGGGAAGGCGTCGATCTGCCAGCCGATCGACACGTCCTGCGACCCGCGGGTACGCCGGGTCGGCACGATCGCGATCTCGTCCAGGTCATACCCGCGCCGGGCCGTCTTTCCCTGCCCGATCTCGACGGTGTCACGCACGACTCAAACCTCTCTACGGGGTCGCTGCTCCCGGGCGGTCTCAGCGCGTGTGGTAGTTGGGCGCCTCGACGGTCATCTGGATGTCGTGCGGGTGGTTCTCCTTCAGCCCCGCCGCGGTGACCCGCACGAACCGGCCGCGTTGCTGCAGGTCCCCGATCGTAGGGGTACCGCAGTAGCCCATCGCCGCCTGTAGCCCGCCGACGAGTTGGTGCGCGACTGCGGCCAGCGGGCCGCGGTAGGGCACCTGCCCCTCGACCCCCTGCGGAACCAGCTTGTCGTCGGAGAGCACGTCGTCCTGGAAGTAGCGGTCCTTGGAGTAGGACCTTGCGTCGCCGCGGCCCTGCATCGCCCCGAGCGAGCCCATGCCGCGGTAGGACTTGAACTGCTTGCCGTTGATGAAGATCAGCTCGCCCGGGCTCTCTTCCACGCCGGCGAGCAGGCTCCCCAACATCACGCTGTCCGCACCCGCGACGATGGCCTTCGCGATGTCGCCCGAGTACTGCATGCCGCCGTCGGCGATGACCGGAACGCCGGCGGGCCGGGCCGCGGCGCTCGCCTCGGTGATCGCGCTGACCTGGGGTACGCCGACCCCGGCGACCACCCGCGTCGTACAGATGGAACCGGGGCCCACCCCGACCTTGACGCCGTCGGCGCCGGCGTCGATGAGCGCCTGCGCGCCCTCGCGGGTCGCGACGTTGCCCCCGATGACGTCGACCCGGGTGTCGGCCTTGAGGCGGCGCACCATTGCGAGCACCGCGGTGGAGTGACCGTGTGCGGTGTCGACCACGACGACGTCGACGCCGGCATCGACGAGCGCACCGGCCCGCTTGTAGGCGTCCTCCCCCACGCCGACCGCCGCGCCGACGACCAGCCGGCCGTCGGCGTCCTTGGTGGCGAGCGGGAAGGCGTCGCTCTTGACGAAGTCCTTGACCGTGATCAGGCCGCGCAGCCGGTCGGACTCGTCGACGAGCGGCAGTTTCTCGACCTTGTGCTGACGGAGCAGGGCGAGCGCATCCGCCTGCGACACGCCGACAGGGGCGGTGACCAGCGGCATCGCGGTCATCACCTCGCGCACCGGGCGGGCGTGATCGTTTTCGAACCGGATGTCCCGATTGGTGACGATGCCCACAAGAACCCCGTCCCGGTCGATCACCGGGACGCCGGAGATGCGGTAGCGGGCGCACAACTCGTCGACGTCACGCAGGGTGTGATCGGGCGAGCAGGTCACCGGATGGGTGACCATCCCCGCCTCGGAGCGCTTGACGAGGTCGACCTGGGCGGCCTGGTCCTCGACCGAGAGATTGCGGTGCAGGACGCCGATCCCGCCCTGGCGGGCCATTGCGATGGCCATCCGGGCCTCCGTGACGGTGTCCATCGCGGAGGAGAGCAGCGGCACCCGCAGCCGGATCGACCGGGAGAGCCTGGTGGAGGTGTCGGCTTCGCTGGGGATGACGTCGGATGCCGCGGGCAGCAGCAGCACGTCGTCGAAAGTGAGCCCCACGCCGATCGGCGCGGAGGAGACGTCGGGGATGCCGCCGGATTCCTGCATCGCACCCTTCCTGGAACGCGCGGACGCCGCCACCGAACGCCCTCGAAGTCTCATCGTAGCGGCAGGATGTTGCCGCACCCGGGCCCGATGCGGCTACGGTGGAGGGCGTGACGGACGACGGACCCCTCGACCCGTTCTTCGGAGACCCGAGCGACCCGGCCGCCGCGCTCGACGACGACGAGGTCAGCGAGCCGCTGGAGCCGACCGAACGACAGGACGTGCTGTCCGACCTCGAGGATCTCGAGGTCTTCGAAGCGCTGCTCGTTCCTCGGGGCGTACGCGGCGTGGTGATCGACTGCGACGATTGCCGCGAGCCCCATTACTTCGGCTGGGATCTGATGCGGGCCAACCTGCGCCATCTGCTCGACGTGGGCCAGACCCGCGTGCACGAGCCGGCCTTCTGCCCCGATCCCTCGCTGTACGTGTCCTGGGACTACGCGCGTGGCTTCGCCGACGGCGTGCTGTCGTCGGTCGACGAGGGCCAGCGCTAGCTCACCTGCGCACGCGGTCAGCGGTGGCGGTGCCAGTCGCGATGCCAGCCGTCCGCCCGATCCCACCCTCGGGCGTGCCGTTCGGCGCGGATGTGCCATCGGTCGGTGCGGACGCCTCGATCGGAGTCCCAGGGAAGCGTGATCCCGGGCTGCTTGATCCCGGTCGGCGCGCGCTCGACCGGCGCGTCGGGACGTGGTCGGGATGACTCCGGAGTTGATCGCGTCGGTGCCGGTCGTGCCTGCGCCGTGGGACGAGCTGCGGCGCCGGCGAGGTGGTCGGTCTGGCCGCCGGCCGATTGTCCGCCGGAGGTCGCGAGCAGCGAGTGGGTACGCGCCGGGACATGGTGGGCCGCGGTCCGGTGCGGGTGGCCGGACGTCGTCGGACCCGACGGCGCGCGGACGGACACCATCCGGCTCAACTGCTGCCGCAGGCCGAGCAGCTGCGTCGACATCGCCGCGCGGCCGTCCGCGACACCGACCCCGGTCAGGTGGACCCGGGCCTGCATGAGGGCGGCTTCCGCGTCGGTCCACCGGCGTGTCGCGATGGCTAGCTGCGCCGCCTGCAGCAACTGCAACACCCGGGCGCGGGCGTGCATGGACTGGGACTGGGTGGTGCCGACCTCCTGCCGGCTGCTCGGCGTCGTGGCGGCATGGGGCTGGCGGGCCAGGCTCAGGCCCCCCAGGCAGATCACGACGACCGCGGCCGCTACGCCGACGACGCGGGCGGTACGCCGCCGCGCGTGCCGGCGGGCCGCTGCCGCGGCCAGCTCCGCGGTGGGCAGCACGATCGACGGATGGTCCCGGTCGACGTCGGCACACCACTGGGCGAGCGTCGTCGCGACCGCGTCGTCCGGGAGACCGTCGTAGGCCCGGCCGGCGAGCGCGTCGCAGAGCTCGTCGTCCCGGCCCACTCCGTCACCGGCGAGATCGATGACAGTCACGAGACCAACTCGGCCTCGGCGGCCGCGAGCATCCGCAGCCGGCTCAGTGCGCGGTGCTGGGCGACCCGCACCGCGCCGGCCGACATTCCGAGGGAGTCGGCGACCTCACGCGCCGACATGCCGACCGCGATCCGCAGGATCACGACCTCGCGCTGCATGTCGGGGAGCATCGCCAGCAACCGGTGCAGGCCGTGGGTCCGTTCGGCGGAGACGGCAATCTGCTCGGGTCCGTCAGCGAGGTCGGCGGTGTCCGGCAGCTCGCCCGACGGGTCGCTGCGCACGGCGTGGAGGCGTTGCGCATCGACGACCTTGTGCGCAGCGATGCCGTAGGCGAACGCGACGAAGGGCCGGCCGCGGTCGACGTAGCGGGGCAGAGCCGTCAGCACGGCGAGACACACCTCCTGCGCCACATCGTCGGCAGATCCCCGCCCCCCGTCGCGGCCGCCGAGTCGCGCGCGGCAGTAGCGCACGATGAGCGGCCGGACCCGGGCGAGGAGCGCCTCGGTCGCGGCCGCATCGCCCTCCGCCGCCCGGCACGCCAGCGGGCCGAGATCGATTTCTTCATCCGCAGTGCTCATCGGAACGGCGCGTCCCCCTGTTACACCACCCGAGCCGGCCTCGGACCGAGAGCCGGTACGACGCGAGTCGGGACGAACGCACGCCGCTGTCGGCATGTCCCGACGATCATCGGCGGCAACTGTAGAGCACCGACCGCCTCGAGCGGCAGGGTCAATGCACCAATCCGCCACGAAATCCCTGCGCGACAGCCTGCGCGCGGTCGTGCACGCCGAGTTTGCGGAACAGCCGACGGGCATGCGTCTTGACGGTGTCCTCGGACAGGAACAGGTCGCCGCCGATCTCGTGGTTGCTCTTGCCCTGGCTCATCCCGAGCAGGACCTGCATCTCCCGCGGCGTCAACGCCGGCCGGCCGTTGCCCGACGGCACGACCGCCGGGGCGGAGTCCCCGTTCGGGGCCAGCGCATGAGCCAGTGCGGCGTAGACCTCCAGATGGGAGGCGTCCCAGCACAGGAAGCCGCGGGCACCCGAGGCCATGGCCGCGGTGAGGTTGGCGTGGTCGTCCGCCGCACCGAACACGAGGACCGCCGCCTGGGGGTGCTCGGCCATCAGCCGTCGAATAGTGACGATCCCGGTGTCGATCGCCCGATGGGTGCCCACGAAGACGACGTCCGGGTGCTCATGCGGGTAACGCTCGAGCAGTTCCTCGCCGCTGGCCACCGTGTTGACCGGATCGAACGCCGGAACGGCCGCGAGGAACCGCGCGAGGCGGTCCCGGACCTCTCGGCGCTCGTCGCAGATCAGCACGCTCGCCACCCGACTGAGTGAACACCCCTGTCCGGCGTGGTGTCAGGTCGACGGAGAATCACATACATATGACACTACGTGTCCGTACCGCGGCCACGGGGTGCCGGAGGACGCGGTCTCTGCCGGGACGGATCAGTTGTCGCCATCGGCGGTGTGCGGTGGGCCGGACGTGGGTAGGAGCCATGCCGTAGCAAGGGTTCGTGTCCGAGCGGCCGGCGCTATCAAGATCGTGACCACGACCGAGGGCGCGGTCGGCCGATCCGAGAGAGGTACCTCGATGGCAGACATCCGCCGGCTACCTGGACCCAATGCCCAGGTATGGGAATGGCAGTACGCGGGCTCCTGCCGCGATCAGGACGCCAACCTGTTCTTCCACCCCGAAGGGGAGCGCGGCCCGGCCCGGGACGCGCGCGAGGAGGCGGCCAAGGCCGTCTGCGCACGCTGCCCGGTGATCACCCAGTGCCTCGAGCAGGCGCTCGCCGTCCAAGAGCCCTACGGCGTCTGGGGCGGCACGACCGAGTCCGAGCGGGCCGACCTGCTGGCCCGCCGCGGAGGCCTTGCCCCGGCGGTCTGACCGCCGCGGCGGCCGCGATCCGGCGACCGACGCCACGAAACTCGCCAGCCGACCCGCTCGGGGCCGGCTGGCGAGATATCGCAGCGGTCAGAAACCGGGGCCGTGGCTGTGCCCGTGGCCATGGCCGCCGGGCGCCTCGTCCGGCTTATCCTCGGGAGCCTCGACCACCGCACTCGCCGTGGTGAGCACCATGCTGGCGATCGACACGGCGTTGACGAGAGCGGCCCGGGTGACCTTCACCGGGTCGACGATCCCGCGCGCGGCCAGGTCGACGTACTCGCCCGTGGTGGCGTCCAGACCGATTTCCGGGCCGCCTTCGCGCACCTTGGCCACCACCACGCCGCCTTCCAGGCCGGCGTTGCTGGCGATCTGACGCAACGGCGCGTCCAATGCCCGGCGGACCAGGGCGACCCCGACGGCTTCGTCGCCGGAGAGACCCAAAGAACCGTCCAGCACCGCGGCGGCGTGCACGAGAGCCGCGCCACCGCCGGGGATGATGCCCTCTTCCACCGCGGCCCGGGTGGCCGAGATGGCGTCCTCGATGCGGTGCTTCTTCTCTTTCAGCTCCACCTCGGTGGCGGCGCCGACCCGGATCACACCCACGCCACCGGCGAGCTTGGCGAGCCGCTCCTGCAGCTTCTCGCGGTCCCAGTCGGAGTCGGTGGCGTCGATCTCGGCGCGCAGCTGCGCGACGCGGGCCGCGATGGCCTCGGCCGAACCGCCGCCGTCGACGAGGATCGTGTCGTCCTTCGTGACCGTGACCCGCCGGATCGAGCCGAGCACGTCGACCCCGACCTGGTCGAGCTTGAGGCCGACCTCGGGGGACACGACCTGCGCACCGGTGACCGTGGCGAGGTCCTCCAGGAACGCCGTACGGCGGTCACCGAAGAACGGCGCCTTCACGGCGACCACCGGGAGGGTCTTGCGGACCGAGTTGACGACCAGCGTGGACAGGGCCTCGCCTTCGACGTCCTCGGCGATGATCAGCAGCGGCTTGCCGCCCTCGATGACCTTCTCCAGCAGCGGAAGCAGGTCGGAGATCGCGCTGATCTTCTGGCTCGTGATGAGCACCTGCGCGTCGTTGTAGACCGCCTCCATCGCCTCGGAGTCGGTCACGAAGTACGGCGAGATGTAGCCCTTGTCGAAGTCCAGCCCCTCGGTGAACTCCAGCTCGGTCGAGAGGGTGTTGGACTCCTCGACGGTGATCACGCCGTCCTTGCCGACGGTGTCCATCGCCTCGCCGATCAGCTCACCGATCGTCGGGTCCTGGGCCGAGATCGTCGCGACGTGCGCGATGTCGTCCTTGGAGGAGATGTCGGTGGCCGAGGTGCCGAGCTGCTCGCCGACCGCGGCAACCGCGGCGTTCATGCCCCGGCCGAGCGCGGTCGGGTTGGCACCGGCGACGATGTTGCGCAGGCCGCCGTGCACCAGCGCCTGGGCCAGCACCGTGGCGGTCGTCGTGCCGTCACCGGCCACGTCGTTGGTCTTGGTGGCGACGTCCTTGGCCAGCTGCGCGCCGAGGTTCTCGTAGGGGTCGTCGAGCTCGACCTCGCGGGCGATCGTCACTCCGTCGTTGGTGATCGTGGGCGCGCCGAAGCTCTTGTCGAGCACCACGTTGCGGCCGATGGGGCCGAGGGTCACCTTCACCACGTCGGCGAGGTGGTTGACGCCGCGCTCGAGCGCGCGCCGGGCCTCCTCGTCGAAACTGATCATCTTGGCCATGGGGGTCCTTTCATGCCTCCGCCCCGGCACACCCGGTCGCGGATTCGCTGAGTCGCGGATCGCTCACGGGGCGCCGGGGCGGCGGCGGACGGGTCGGTGTGTCTACTTCTCGATGACGGCGAGGACGTCGCGCGCGGAGAGGACGAGGTACTCGTCCTGGCCGTACTTGACCTCGGTGCCGCCGTACTTGGAGTACAGGACGACGTCACCGACCTTGACGTCGATGGGGACGCGCTTGCCGTTGTCGTCGACCCGGCCCGGGCCTACGGCGACGACGGTGCCCTCCTGGGGCTTCTCCTTCGCCGTGTCCGGGATGACGATGCCCGAGGCGGTGGTCGTCTCGGCCTCGTTGGCCTGGACGACGATGCGGTCCTCGAGCGGCTTGATGGTGACCTTGGTAGCGGTCGTCACGGTATGACCTCCCCCTCCTAGCGGGGTCGAATGTTGTCAGTTCAGGCGAGGCGACTGTCCTGTCGTCGCGGGTGCCAGGCCATCGACTCGCTGCCACCTGGCACTCTAGCCCCGAGAGTGCCAAGGGTTCAACACCGGGGCACTGATCGTGGGTTCTGCCCACCGTAGGGCACGCTGGGTCGGTGGATGCGGGCACCGTGCGGGGGCTGCAGACGCCCGAGGGCATCGGGCTGCTCGCCGAGGTGACCGCGCGCGGGGTCGACGACGACACCCTGCTCGGCACGCTCGCCACATTGCGGGCCCGCTTTCCCGAGCCTCTCGTCGCCGCGGCGGTCACCCAGGTGCGACTGCGGCACCGGGCCGAAGCGAAGTTCGGCGCCGACGCCGCGGCGATGTTCTTCACCGCCGACGGCATGGAGCAGGCGACCCGGCAGTCCGTCGCGGCCCACCGGGCCCGTCGGTACGCCGACGCCGGCGTCGACCGGGTCCTCGACCTGTGCTGCGGGGTCGGCGGCGACCTGATCGCGCTCGGGCGGGCCGGCCTGAGCGTGCACGGCGTGGACCGCGACGAGCTCACCGTCGAGGTCGCCCGGGCCAACGTCGCCGCGCTCGGGCTGGGCGAACGGGCCGGCGTCGAGCAGGCCGACGTGACCGACGTCGACCTGGCCGGCTGGCCGGCGGCGTTCTGCGACCCGGCCCGCCGGGCCGGCGGCCGGCGGGTCTTCGACCCCCGCAGCTACTCGCCGCCGTTCCGGTTCCTCGAGCAGGTCGCCGCGGCGATCCCCTTCTCCGGCGCCAAGGTCGCGCCGGGAATCCCGCACGACCAGGTGCCGCCCGGTGCCGAGGCGGAGTGGGTGTCCGACGGCGGCGAGGTCAAGGAGGCGGCGCTGTGGTTCGGCCCGTTCGCGACGACCACCCGTCGCGCGACCCTGCTGCCGGCCGGCGAGACCCTGGTCGACCAGGGCCTCGGTCGGCCGCCGACCGGCGCGCCCGGGCAGTTCCTCTACGAGCCGGACGGTGCGGTCGTGCGGGCGCACCTCGTCGCCGAGGTCGCGGCCATCGTCGGCGGCCGGCTGGTCGATCCGACCATCGCCTATGTCACCGCGGACCGCTACGTCGACACCGCGTTCGCCCGCGCCTACGAGATCGCCGAGGTGCTGCCCTTCTCCCGCAAGCGGCTGCAGCAGGTGCTGCGGGCCCGCGGGGTGGGCCGCGTCACGGTCAAGAAGCGCGGCTCTGCCGTCGACACCGAGGCGCTGCGGCGTGCGCTGCGGCTCGACGGGGCGGCCGAGGCGACCGTCATCCTCACCCGGGTCGCGGGGGCTCCGACGGCTCTGGTGGGCACCCCGGTGCCCCGCGGTCAGCAGTAGTGACGGGCCGCGCAGAGCTCGTCTGCGTACGGCGACGTGTCCAGTTCGATGATCTCCACCGTGCGGCCGGTCCGCGGGGCGTGCAGCATCCGTCCGTCGCCGAGCGCCATGCCTACGTGGTGGATCGCCTCGGTCCGGCGGTCGTCGCCGAAGAAGAGCAGGTCGCCTTCCCGGGCCGCGTCGACCGGCACCGCGACGCCGGCCGCGGCCTGGTCGTGCGCGTCGCGCGGGATGACGATGCCGTGCCGGTAGTGCGCGAGCGACATCAGTCCGGAGCAGTCGACACCGAAGCGGCAGCGCCCTCCCCACAGGTATCCGACCCCGAGCGACTTCCGGGCGGTGGCGAGGATCGCCGGCCCGTCCGGCGCAGGCCGGGGCGGCAGGTCGGCGGCCGGTGGCGGGTCGGCGGTGAGCTGGCAGGCGGGGAGCCAGCCGGGGTATCCGCGCGGGTCGAGCGACGACGGCTGGTGCGGCAGGACGACCCGGGCCCAACCGCTGTCGGTCTCGTCGACCGTGACGGGTTCGCCGCGCAGCGCCTGGGTGTCGACCCGGCCCTGCAGAGCGAGCCGGGCGGGCGTGTCGAGGGCGTCCGCCCAGGCCCGGCCGTCGGCGGCGGCCGCCAGCGCCGGCGCATCGACCGGCCGCGGCGCGTCCGGCGCGGTCCACAGGGTGGCCACCGGCGCGGCGATCCACATCGGGCGACCGCTCACGGAGCGCCGGCCGGCGGCGGACCCAGTCCCGGGCCGTCGGCGAGCAGCAGCCGGCCGCCGTCGTAGCTCACCACCTTCTCGCTCGCCGCCGGGTCGAGCCACCAGGCGGCGTCGAGGTCGTGCACGACCTCGGCCGGGCAGGTGGCGGCGAGGGCGGCCGCGGCGGCGACCGCGAGCTCGCCCTCCATCATTCCGCCGACCATGACACCGATCCCGGCCGCGGCGGCGATGTCGAGGATCTGCCGGGCCGGGCGCAGGCCGCCGCACTTCATCAGCTTCACGTTGATCAGGTCGGCAGCCTGCAACTCGGCCAGCCGCAGCGCGTCCCGCGGGCCGGCGACACTCTCGTCGGCCATCACCGCGGTGAGCACGTGCCCGGTCACGAAGGCGAGACCGGCCAGATCGGCGGCCGCCACCGGCTGCTCGACCAGCTCGATCCGCGCGTCGGCGCGCTCGCACGCGGTGATGACCGACACCGCCTGTTTGGGCAACCAGCCCTGGTTGGCGTCGATCCGCAGCGCGACGTCGGGACCGGCCGCCGCCCGCACCCGCAGCACCCGCTCGGTGTCGTCGTACCGGCCGTCGGCGACCTTCAGCTTCAGCGTCGCGAACCCTTCGGCCACCCGCAGCGCGGCCTGTTCGGCCATCTCCTGCGGCGATCCGGCGCTCACCGTCACATCGGTGGCGACGTCCCCGGCGCCGGCACCGAGCAGGCGGTACAGCGGTAGTCCAAGGTCGCGGGCGCGCGCATCGTGCAGCGCGATGTCGAGGGCCGCCTTGGCGCTGGTGTTGGCGACCACCGCTCTTGCGACCGATCGGAGGAGGTGCTCGATGTCGTCGAGGTCGCGGCCGACCACCGCGTCGCGCAGCGGGCCGAGCAGCGCGGCCTCGATCCCGTCGGCGAGGTCGCCGGTGATCACCGGGGTCGGCGCGGCCTCACCCCAGCCGCGGGTGTCGCCGGCGATCACCTCGACGCGGACGACCGGCACGCTGGTGACGGTGCGCAGCGCGGTGACGAACGGCTGGCGCAGCGGGTGGGTGTGCCGGCTGGTCCGGACGTCGGTGATGGTCGTCGTCACGCGCGGCTCACGGCGAGCACCTCGGTGACCGGCATGCCGGAGTCGGCCGGGATGTCCAGCGGCGAGGGCGTGGCGCCGGACGCGACCAGGTGAGCGCCGAGTGCGGCGACCATCGCGCCGTTGTCGGTGCACAGCCCGGGACGCGGGACGCGCAGCCGGATCCCGGCGTCGGCGCAGCGCGTCTCGGCCATCGCCCGCAGCCGGGAGTTGGCCGCGACCCCGCCGCCGATGAGCAGGTGGTCGACCCCCTCCTCGCGGCAGGCCCGCACCGCCTTCGCGGTGAGTACGTCGACCACCGCCTCCTGGAACGATGCGGCGACGTCGGCGACCGGCACCGGCTCACCGGCCCGCTCCCGCGCCTCCACCCACCGGGCGACCGCGGTCTTCAGACCCGAGAACGAGAAGTCGTACGCCGCGTCCCTCGGCCCGGTCAGTCCGCGCGGGAACGAAATGGCTGCGCCGTCGCCGTCGCGGGCGGCGCGGTCGACATAGGGGCCGCCGGGAAATCCGAGTCCCAGCAGGCGGGCGACCTTGTCGAACGCCTCACCGGCGGCGTCGTCGACGGTCGCACCGAGCGGGCGGACGTCGGTGGCCACGTCGGGTACCAGCAGCAGCGACGAGTGGCCGCCGGATACGAGCAAAGCCAGGCAGGGCTGCGGAATCGGGCCGTGCTCGAGCGCGTCGACGGCGACGTGGGCGGCGAGGTGGTTGACGCCGTACAGCGGCTTGCCGGCGGCCAACGCGTAGGTTTTGGCGGCGGCGACGCCGACCAGCAGCGCGCCGGAGAGCCCGGGCCCGGCCGTCACCGCGATCGCGTCCACATCGGACAGTGCGACCCCGGCGTCGGCGAGTGCCCGGTGCATCGTGGGCACCATCGCCTCGAGGTGCGCACGGGACGCGACCTCGGGCACCACCCCGCCGAACCGCGCGTGACTGTCGACACTGGACGCCACCGCGTCGGCGAGCAACGTCGTACCCCGCACGATGCCGACGCCGGTCTCGTCGCACGAGGTCTCGATCCCGAGGATCAGTGGTTCGTCAGCCACGTCGCATCACCACCGCGTCCGTGCGACTCGGCTGGTAATACCCCCGCCGGAGCCCGATCGCGCGGAAGCCGTGGCGCTCGTAGAGGCGCTGCGCGTCGAGGTTGTCGGCCCGCACCTCCAGCAGCACGGCGGGGGTGTCGCGCCGTTCGGCCTCGTCGAGCAGTGCCCGCAGCAGTGCGGTGCCGATGCCGCGACCCTGACGGTCGGGGCGCACCCCGATCGTCTGCACGCAGGACTCGTCGTCGTAGCTCGCCAGGCCGGCGTAGCCGATCGGCTCGTCCCCCTCCATCGCCACCAGGTAGTGACGGCTCTCGTGCTGGGCCAGTTCGTTCCACAGCATGCGGTCCGACCACATCTCCGCGCCGAACAGCGCACGGTCGATCGCGAGCAGTGCCTCGATGTGCCACCAGCGCATCGGGGCGAGTACGACGTCCGCAGCGAGGTCGGTCATGCCGGCGTCACGGACTTGCGCGCCGCCGGCGGTACTGCGTCCGGCCGGCGCAGGTAGAGCGGGGTGAGCGGCTCGGCCGGGCCGCGCTCGAGCACCCGGGACGCCGCGAGGTGGGTGAGGCCCGCGACGGTCGGATAGGGCGGCTCGACGAGCGGGAGGCCGAGTACGTCGGCGTAGGTCGCGGCGCCGGCGCCGGCCATCGCGGTGACGCCGAGGGCGGCCAGCCGCCCGGCGAGCTCGGCGGGCCGGGTCACAGCCGGCCCGGCGGTCCGCCCGCCGTCGGCGTAGACGGCCCAGTAGACCTCGCGCCGCCGCGCATCCGTCGCGACCAGCAGCCGTCCGCCGGTGACCGGGTCGGCCGCCGTCGCGACGGCGTCGAGGGAGCAGACGCCGTAGGTCGGGATGCCGACGGCGTCGGCGAAACTGACCGCCGTCACCAGCCCGACCCGCAGACCCGTGAACGGGCCCGGGCCGACCCCGGCGACGACCGCGTCGATCTCGCCGGGCACGGTGCCGGCGTCGCGGATCACGTCGCGGACGGCCGGAGCGAGCAGCTCGCCATGGCGGCGCGGATCGACCACCACCTGCTCGGCGCAGACCTGGACCCCGTCGGCGTCGACCCGCACGACACCCGCGGTGACGGCCGGGGTGGCGGTGTCGAGGGTCAGGACGAGCACCCGCCGAGGGTAGTTGAGTCGCTGACATCTCCCGACCACGCCGCGGGCGTTCGGCCGGACGACGCCGTGGAAACGGTTACCGTGCAAGGCGTGCGCGCCCGGGTGAGCCACGTGGTCGTGGCTGTCGTCTGCATCGCCGCGGTCGCGGCGGGGTGCACCCAGCACTCCGCGGGCGGCCAGGGCGTCGCCGCGGCGACCGGCGGCTCGGCGTCACCGGGGTCGACCGGCTCGCCGTCGCCGGGCCGGTCGCGCTCCCCCGGCCCGACCAGAAGCCACTCCCCTCATCCGACCGGTACGGCGACCGGGCGCCGGTCGGCGCATCCGACCGGCACGGCCCACCCGACCGGCACGGCCCACCCGACCGGCACCGCCGACCCGACCCCGCCGAGCGGCCGGGCCCGGCTTTCCTGCGGCGGTACGACGGTGCAACGGCCCGGCGGGGCGCCGTACTGCTTCGACCGGCCGTTCGGCTTCCGGAAGGCGACCCGGGCCCGGCTCGGGTCGGCGCGGTGGGTCACCGCGGTCGGGCTCGACACGCACGACGCCATCGCCACCGGCGTGTTCCGCGCGTCGACCAACACCGACACCCTGTCCGACCGGGACCTGCGGGCCGCCAACGACCTCGTCGTACGCCGTGAGCTGGCGCCGTCGATCCGCCTGCGGTCGACGACCGGACGGGCGCTGCGGGTGGACGGTGCGCGGACGCTGGAGTATCACGGCGTACCCAAGTCGGCCCCGACGACGCAGATCGACTACTTCTTCGTGTTCCGCGGCCACACCAAGCTGCAGGTCAACTGCGAGTGGTCGGCCCGGGGCCCGGCGGTCCGGAAGGGCTGCAGCAGCCTGCTCAACAGCCTGCAGCTGATTTCCCTGGGCTGATCGACCTGAGGCGGATGCGCTCAGTCGATGCGGGTGGCGAGCTCGGCCAGCCGATTCGGCCACGATCCGCCGGCGCCGGTCAGCTCGGCGACGCGGGCCTCGTCGTCCACCGCCCGGGTCAACCGCACCGTGAGATGGGCGTCCTCGAGCTGCTCGACCAGGCCGTCGCCCCACTCGACGGCGGTGACCGACTCCTCGACCGCGGCATCGAGATCGAGGTCGTCGACCTCCGCGACCGAACCGAGCCGGTAGGCGTCGACGTGCACCAGCGGTATCCGGCCGCCGCGGTGGACCCGCGCGATCACGAACGTCGGAGAGAGCACCGGTCCGGCGACGCGCAGACCGGCGCCGATCCCCTGCACCACGACGGTCTTGCCGGCGCCGAGCGGACCGGAGAGGACGACGAGGTCGCCGGGGGCGAGCAGGTCGGCCAGCGCCCGGCCGAGGGCCCGGGTGTCCTCCGCCGTGGGCAGGTCGACCCGGAGCACGTCGCGGCCGGTCACCCGTGGTCCAGCAGGGACGCGACCCAGGCCAGGTCGCTACGCAGCGCGGCGATCGGCATGCCGGCCGGACCGAACCGGATGGCCGCGGACGGGTGGTAGCTCACCACCACCCGGCGGTCGTCGACCTCATGGACGACGCCGCGCGCGGCCCCCAGCCGGACTCCGCGGCCCAGGAACCACGATGCCGCCGTGAGCCCGAGCGCACACACCACCTGCGGGCGGACCAGATCGAGCTTGCGGGTGAGCCAGCCGCGGCAGTTGGCCACCTCGGCGGCCCGGGGCGCCCGGTTGCCGGGCGGGCGGCACTGCAGCACGTTGACCACGGCGACCTCGTCGCGGCGCAGCCCCGCTTCGGCGAGGAGCTCGTCGAGCAGCCGGCCGGCCTTGCCGACGAACGGCCGGCCGGCGCGGTCCTCCTCCGCCCCGGGCGCCTCACCGACCAGCGCGAGCCGGGCTCGGGGCGGGGCGTCTCCGACCACGACGGTGGTCCGCTCGGCGGCGAGTTCGGGGCAGGCGGTGCAGGCCGCCGACCGCGCGGCCAGCTCGGCCCAGCTCGGCGACCCGTTCGCCGCCGCGAGCACCTCGGCCGCGGCGGCCGACGTCCTCACGCCTCCCGCCGTCGCCGCTCGGTCCGGCGGCGCCGCGGCCGCCCGGCCGCGTCCGCCGACCGGCGGATCAGGTCGCGCAGCGCGTCGTTGACGACCTCGGGCCGCTCCAGCGGGGCCAGGTGGCCCGCGCCGGTGACGACCAGCAGCTCCGCGCGCGGCACCGCCTCGGCGATCGCCCGGCTGTGCTCGGCCGGGGTGAGCATGTCCTTCTCCCCGACCACCACGAGGGTCTCCACCTCGGCCAGCTGCGACACCGCGGACAGCTTGTCGTGGGACATGAACTCGACCAGGAACTCGCCGATCACGTCGACGGGCGTGGCCGAGATCATCTGCTCGACGTAACTGACCAGAGCCGGGCTCACGTCCGCCGTACCGAAGCTGTAGTGCCGCGTGAGCAGCCAGGCGAGGTCGCGGGCGGCCCGTCGGCCGCGCTCGACCATCGACGGCCGTGCGCGCATTCCCAGGGCCAGCACGGGCACGATGGGGCCCTGCAGCGAGGCCAGCGCGGCCGGGAGACCGAGCCGGAGCTCACGCAGCCCGCCGGAGGAGGTGGACAGCAGCGCGACGCCGGCGACGCTCGTCCCGAACCGGTCCGGCTTCTGGTCGGCCAGCGCCATGATCGCCATGCCGCCCATGGAGTGCCCGACCAGGACGATCGGGCTGCCGTCGTCGACCGCGTCGAGGATGCGGGCGAGGTCGCGGCCGAGTTGATCGATCGTCGACGCCGCCGCCGGTCCCCGACCGGACCGGCCGTGGCTGCGCTGGTCGTAGAACACCATCCGCACCGGGGGATCGGTCAGGTCGGCGAGGTCGCGGCGCTGGTAGTGCCAGGCGCCCATCTCCAGCGTGTAGCCGTGCACGAAGACCACGGTCAACGGCGCGTCGAGGGGCCCGACCTCCTCGACGTAGAGGGGTACGCCGTCGCCGGCCACCACGACGCGGGTCCGGTCGGCCGGCAGCCGCCCGTAGGGCTCGTCGGCGGCCGGGTCGTCGCCGGAGCGGAGCCGGCCGATGGCGTAGCGCTGCGCGGCCAGGCCGACCGCAGCGCCGGCAGCCAGCAGACCCACCGCGCCGCCGACCCAGCCCGCCTTCTGTGGCTTCATGGCGTCCCACCGACGTAGCGACGCGGCACCCGGGCGCCGACGCGGGTGACGATCTCGTAGCCGATGGTGCCGATCGCGGCCGCCCAGTCCGCGGCGGTCGGCTCGCCGGCATCGCCCGGCCCGAAGAGCAGCACCGGATCGCCGGGCCGCACCGGATCGTCGCCGACGTCGAGGACGAACTGATCCATGCACACCCGCCCGGCGATCCGCCGCCGGCGGCCGGCCAGCCAGGCCTCGGCGACGCCCGACGCATGCCGCGGCACCCCGTCGCCGTACCCGAGCGGCACCAGAGCCAGCAGGGTGTCGCGCGGCGTGGTGTAGGTCAGCCCGTAGGACACGCCGGAGCCGGCCGGCACCCGCTTGGTCAGGGCGACCTGGGCGGTCAGCGTCATCGCCGGCACCAGTCCCCGCATGTCGACGTCCGGGCCCGGTGGGACGCCGTAGACGGCGATGCCGGGGCGGACGAGGTCGAAGTGGGCCGCGGGGTTGGTCAGGGTCGCGGCGGAGTTGGCCATGTGCCGGACCTGCGGCGTGATGCCGTGCCGGTCGGCCACGGCCAGCGCCTCGTGGAACGCCGCGAGCTGGGTGGAGTTGGCGGGGTGCTGCGGCTCGTCGGAGCAGGCGAAGTGACTCCACAGGCCGATGACCTCGACCGTTCCGTCGGCCGCGGCGCGGGCGGCGGCGGCGAGCAGGTCCGACCACGACTCGGCGGTGGCGCCGCCCCGGGAGAGCCCGGTGTCCGCCTCGAGGTGCACCCGGGCAGCCCGTCCGGCGGTGCGGGCCGCGGCGACCACCTCGTCCAACAGCCACACCGCACCGACCGACAGGTCGATCCCGTGGGCGATCGGGGCGGCGAGGTCCTCGCCGGGGGCGACCACCATCGCGAGCACCGGTGCCTCGACGCCACCGGCCCGCAGCGCCAGCGCCTCGGCGACGTAGGCCACGGCCAGCCAGCTCGCGCCGCCGGCGACCGCCGCCCGGGCGGACGGCAGCAGGCCGTGTCCGTATCCGTCGGCCTTCACGACCGCCATCACCCCGGCGGGGGTCGCGGCCAGCAGCCCGGCGACGTTGGCGCGGATCACCGCCAGGTCGACAACGGCGGCGCTGCGCGCGGCACCGAAGCCGACCGGTGGTGACGCCTCGGCGTCGGTGGACAGGCTCACGGTCGCAGTGTGTCAGCTTCGACCGGGCAGCCGCCGCCTGGCGGCCGGCAGTGCGGTGAGGACGCCGACGGCCGTAGTGGGCGCGCCGTCGGCGGCGAGTGCACCGGCCAGGCCGTGCAGGTAGGCCCCGGAGGCGGCCGCCTCGGGGGCGGGGAGCCCGGCGGCGAGCAGCGCTCCGATGCAGCCGGAGAGCACGTCACCGGTGCCGGCGCTGGCCAGCCACGGCGTCCCGGTCGGGTTGACGTAGGCGTGGCCGTCCGGCGCGGCGACCACCGTCGCGTTGCCCTTGAGCAGCATGGTCACGCCCAGGTCCGCGGCCGCCCGCTTCGCCGCGCCGATCCGGTCGGTGCCGACGTCGCCGGCCACCCGGGCGAACTCCCGGTCGTGCGGGGTCAGCACGGTGGGCGCTGTGCGACGGCGTACGAGGTCCGGCTCGGCGGCGAGCAGGGTGATGCCATCGGCGTCGACCAGGACCGGCACGTCGGAGTGCAGCACCTCCCGCAGGAGCGCGCGGGCATCGTCGTCGACCCCGAGTCCAGGCCCGACCACCCAGGCCTGCACCCGGCCGGCCTGGGTGGGCCGGCCGTCGGTGACCACGGCCTCGGGCCACCGGGCGCGGACGGCGTCGGCGGCGTGGCCGGCGTAACGGACCATCCCCGCCCCGGTGTGCAACGCAGCGCCGACGCACATCACGGCGGCTCCGCCGTAGGTCGGTGAGCCGGCGACGATCCCGGCGACACCGCGGGTGTACTTGTCGTCGCCCGGCCCCGGCACCGGCAGCAGCTGGCGTACGTCGGCGTCCTCGAGGACCCGGGTGTCCGGGGCCGGCAGGTACGGCAGGAGGCCGATGTCGACCAGGGCCACCTCACCTGCGTGGCGGGCCCCCTCGCCCACGATCAGGCCGGGCTTGCGCACCCCGAAGGTCACGGTGAGGTCGGCGTCGAAGGCGGCGCCCGCGACGGCGCCGGTGTCGGCGTCCACCCCGCTCGGCAGGTCGACCGCGACGAGCGTCGCCCCGCTGTCGGCGCCGGCCTGGGCGAGCGCCGCGGCGTCCGGGCGCAGCCCGCCCTTGCCGCCGATGCCGAGGATGCCGTCGACGACGAGGTCGGCCCCGGCGACCGCCTCCGGTCGGGCGGGGACGGCCCGACCGCCGGCCGCCCGCAGCGCTGCGAGCCCGCCGGCGTGGGCCCGGTCGGGAGCGAGCAGCAGGGCGTCGACCCGGGCGCCGCGCGCCGCCAGCCGGGCACCGGCGTAGAGCGCGTCGCCGCCGTTGTTGCCGGCGCCGACCAGCAGCACCACGCGGGCGCCGTAGACGCGGTCGAGGGCGGCCGCGCAGTGCGTCGCCAGTCCGGCCGCCGCGCGCTGCATCAGAACACCGTCGGGCAGCTGTGCCATCAGGGCCTCTTCGGCGGCCCGCACCGCCGCGACCGGCCATACACCGCGCATCGACGTACCTCCCGCTAACGTCCCGAGGACTCCGCGATCACCACGGCGCTGGCGATGCCGCCGTCGTGCGAGAGCGACACGTGCCAGGCGTCGACGCCGAGCGCGTCCGCCCGGGCCGCGACGGTACCGGTGACCTCGATCCGCGGTTGACCGGCGTCGGTCACGGTGACCTCGGCGTCGGCCCAGTGCAGGTCGGCCGGGGCGCCGAGCGCCTTGGCCAGCGCCTCCTTCGCCGCGAACCGCGCGGCCAGCGACTCCGGCGTACGCGGCTCGCCGGAGCCGGTGATCTGTTCGGCGGCGGTGAACAGCCGGTCGACGAGGCCGGGCGTGCGGGACAGCGACTCCGCGAAGCGCTGGACCGGGACGACGTCGATCCCGACACCGACGATCATCGCGCCCACCCCCCAAAACGCACTCGCAGCTCCCCAAAACGCACTCCTAGTGCGTTTTGGTCTGCGACACGCCGTGCGCGACCCCCAAAACGCACTCCGAGTGCGTTTTGGTCAAGGCGACCGGGCTGACCGGGGCGACCGGGCTGACGGGGGCGACCAAGCTGACCGGGCTGGACAAAACCCACTACTAGTGGGTTTTGGTCCACGACACGCCGTGCGGGGCGTACACAACCCACTAGTAGTGGGTTTTGTCCACGGCTATGTCCACGGGATCGGCCACCAGCGATCACTCGACGGTGACCGACTTCGCCAGGTTACGGGGCTTGTCGACGTCGAACCCGCGGGCCTGCGCCAGCTCGGCCGCGAAGACCTGCAGCGGCACCGTCGTCACCAACGGGGCGAAGAGCGTCGGCGCGGTCGGCACCTCGATCAGATGGTGCGCGTATGGCCGGACCGACTCGTCGCCCTCCTCGGCGATCACGATGGTGCGGGCACCGCGGGCCCGGATCTCCTGGATGTTCGACAGCAGTTTGTCGTGCAGTACGGCGCGCCCGCGCGGCGACGGGACGACGACCACCACCGGCAGCCCGGGCTCGATCAACGCGATCGGACCGTGCTTGAGCTCACCGGCCGGGAATCCCTCGGCATGCATGTAGGCCAGTTCCTTGAGCTTGAGCGCGCCCTCCATCGCCACGGGGTAGCCGACGTGTCGGCCGAGGAAGAGCACCGCCTGGGAGTCGGCGAGTTCACGCGCCAGCCGGCGTACCGGCTCGACCGTCGCCAGCGACCGCGCCACCTGCTCGGACATCGCGACCAGAGCCTCGTACTCGCGGGCGACCTCGTCGCCGTACTTCTTGCCCTGCACCTGCGCGAGGGCCAGCCCGACGAGGCAGGAGGCGGCCACCTGGGTGAGGAAGGTCTTGGTCGCGGCGACGCCGACCTCCGGGCCGGCCCGGGTGTAGAGCACCGCGTCGGACTCCCGCGGGATCTGCGAGCCGTTGGTGTTGCAGATCGAGAGCACGCGCGCCTTTTGTGCGCGCGCATGCCGCACCGCCTCCAGGGTGTCGGCGGTCTCGCCGCTCTGGGAGATCGCGAGCACCAGCGTGTCCCGATCGAGCACCGGGTCGCGGTAGCGGAACTCCGAGGCGATCTCGACCTCGACCGGCAGCCGGGTCCAGTGCTCGATCGCATACTTCGCCAGCAGCCCGGAGTGGTACGCCGACCCGCAGGCGACCACGAACACCTTGTCGACGTCACGCAGATCCTGGTCGTCGAGGCGTTCCTCGTCGAGGACGATGCGCCCGTCGAGCAACCGGCCGCGCAGGGTGTCGGCGATGGCCGCCGGCTGCTCCTGGATCTCCTTGAGCATGAAGTAGTCGTGGCCGCCCTTCTCCGCGGCCGCGATGTCCCAGTCGACGTGGAAGTGCCGGCCCTCGGCCGGCTCGCCGTCGAAGTCGGTGACGACGCAGCCGTCGGCGTGCAGCTCGACCACCTGGTCCTGGCCGAGCTCCACGGCCTCGCGGGTGTGGGCGATGAACGCCGCCACGTCGCTGGCGAGGAACATCTCGCCGTCGCCGACGCCGACCACGAGCGGGGAGTTGCGGCGCGCCCCGATGACCTGGCCGGGGAAGTCGCGGTGGACCACGACCAGGGTGAAGGCGCCGTTCAACCGGCGGATGACCGTGCGTACGGCGTCGGCCAGCGACTCGGCGTCGGGCAGCACCTCTTCGAGCAGGTGCGCGACGACCTCGGTGTCGGTGTCGCTGCGCAACTCGTGCCCGCGGTCCTCGAGTTCGGTACGCAGCGGCGCGAAGTTCTCGATGATGCCGTTGTGCACGACCGCGACCGCACCGGTGCAGTCGAGGTGCGGGTGGGCATTGGCGTCGGTCGGCGCGCCGTGCGTGGCCCAGCGGGTGTGGCCCATGCCGGTGTGCGCCGTGATCTCGGAGTCGACCAGGTGCTTCTCGAGGTTGCGCAGCGGTCCGGCCCGGCGCTCGGTGCAGAGCACCCCGGTGGGCTCGACCATCGCAATACCGGCCGAGTCGTAGCCGCGGTACTCCAGGCGCCGCAGCCCGTCCATCACGGCTGCGAGAGCCGGCCCGTCGCCGACGTACCCCACGATTCCGCACACGAGATGAGCGTAACGGCCGCCGGCCGCTCCTCCGGACAAACGCACTAGTCGTGCGTTTTGGTCGACCCCCGGGCGGTCAGCAGGTGGCGACGACGGCGGCGAGGCTCTCAGCGACCACCTGCGCCTCTTCGTGCGTCGGTGCCTCGACCATCACTCGGACCAGCTGTTCGGTGCCTGACGGCCGGATCAGGACCCGGCCGTCGTCACCGAGCCGGAGCTCGGCGTCGGCCAGGGCGGCCCCGACCTCCGGGGCACCGGCCACCCTCGTCCGGTCGGTGACCTTGACGTTGATCAACACCTGCGGCAACCGGGTCAGCATGCTGGCGAGGTCGGCCAGCGAGCGGCCGGTATCGGCCATCCGGGCGAGCAGCTGCAGCGCGGTGAGGATCCCGTCGCCGGTGCTCGCCAGGTCGGGAAAGACCAGGTGCCCGCTCTGCTCGCCACCGAGCGACAGACCCCGCTCGACGAGGGCCTCGAGCACGTAACGGTCGCCGACCGGCGTGGTGATCACCGAGATCCCGGCGTCGCGCATCGCGTGATGGAAACCCAGGTTGCTCATGACGGTGGCGACCACGGTGTCCTCGCGCAGACCGCCCTTCTCGTGCAGCGCCGAGGCACAGATCGCCAGCATCGCGTCGCCGTCTACCAACTCGCCGTCGGCCGTCACCGCGAGGCAGCGGTCGGCGTCACCGTCGTGGGCGACGCCGATGTCGGCGCCGGAGCTGCGCACCGTGTCGATGACCGGCTCGAGGTGGGTCGAGCCGCAGCCGTCGTTGATGTTGAGCCCGTCCGGCTCGGCATGGATCGTGGTGACCCGCGCGCCGGCCCGCCGGTAGACCTCGGGCGCGGCGGTCGAGGCCGCGCCGTTCGCGCAGTCCACGACGACGTGGAGCCCGGCGAGGTCCTTGGTCACGGTGGTGAGCAGGTGCTCGACGTAGCGCGGGGTGGCATCGGGCAGATCGCGGACCCGCCCGATCGCGGCGCCGACCGGGCGCTCCTCGAGGTGTGCCGCGCGCGCCTCGACGGCGTCCTCGACCTGGTCGGGCAGCTTGCGGCCGCCCCGGCCGAAGAGCTTGATGCCGTTGTCAGGCATCGGATTGTGGCTGGCGGAGAGGACGACGCCGAAGTCGGCGTCGAGCTCCGCGGTCAGGAAGGCGATCGCCGGGGTCGGGATCACCCCGGCCCGCAACACCTGCACGCCGGCGCTGGCGAGCCCGGCCACGACCGCGGCCTCGAGCATCTCCCCGCTCGCCCTCGGGTCCCGGCCCACCACCGCGAGCGGCGGGCCGTCGATCCCCGGCTCCGGCAGAACCTGCGCGGCCGCCGCGGCGACCGCGAGGGTCAGTTCTGGGGTGAGGTCCCGGCCGGCGAGGCCACGGACGCCGTCGGTGCCGAAGAGCCGACCCATCGGCTGAGCCCTCCCATGCCACGTGTGGAGAAGCCCGGGTGACCCCGGCGGCATCCCCGTCATCGTCAGACCGCGGCGCGCACCGCAGGCACCGCCTACCGCTTGGAGTACTGCGGGGCCTTGCGGGCCTTCTTCAGGCCGTACTTCTTGCGCTCCTTCACCCGCGGGTCGCGGGTGAGGAACCCGGCGGCCTTCAGGGCGGGACGGTCGTCAGGGTCGACGTCGATGAGGGCCCGCGCAACGGCGAGGCGCAACGCACCGGCCTGACCGGTGACACCGCCGCCGTGCAGCGTGGCGATCACGTCGTAGAGCTCGGTCTTCTCCAGGGTGACCAGCGGCTCGCGGACGATCTGCTGGTGAACCTTGTTCGGGAAGTAACCCTCGAGGCTCTTGCCGTTGAGCGTGAACTTGCCGCTGCCCGGAAGCAGCCGCACCCGGACGATGGCCTGCTTACGCCGGCCGACCGTCTGCGGGATGGTGCCGTCGGCGCGGCCCACCGGGCGCTCCCGGACGGCGGTCGCCGTGGCGGGCGCCTCGCTCTCCGGAGCGGCCACCGCGGCGCCCAGTGTCTGGGTCGTCTCGGCGGGTGCGGCGTCCGGGGTCGGCGCGCTGTCGGGGCTCACTGTCTCTTCCGTCACTGGCTCTCCGGTCACTGGGCAACCCTCACTGGGCAACCTGATGGATCTCGTAGGGCACCGGCTGCTGGGCCTGATGCGGATGGTCCGGGCCGGCGTAGACCTTGAGCTTGCCGCCCATCTTCCGGCCGAGCGAGTTGTGCGGCAGCATGCCCTTCACTGCCCGCTCGACGACCCGCTCCGGCCGGCGGTCGAGCTCGTCGCCGATGGTGCGGGAGGTCAGGCCACCAGGGTAGCCGGAGTGCCGGTGGACCAGCTTGGTGTCGCGCTTGGTCCCGGTGAGGGCGACCTTGCCGGCGTTGATGACCACCACGAAGTCGCCGGTGTCCACGTGCGGGGCGAACTGGGGCTTGTGCTTGCCGCGGAGCAGGATCGCCGCCTGGCTCGCGAGCCGGCCGAGAACGACGTCCGTCGCATCGATCACGTGCCACTGGCGGGTAACCTCGCCGGGCTTGGGGCTGTACGTGCGCACGCCGTGTCGCCTTCTCATCGTCGGGTGGAATGTGGTGCCTATCGCATGTGCCTATCGAATGTGTGCCGGTCGACGCCCGAGCGTCGCGCACACCGACCGTTGACGATACCGGCTGGGCGCAGGCGGGGTCAAAGCGGGCAGCCCGGCCATGGCTGCGCCGGCTACCGCGACCCGACTGCCGGGAGATCGCCCGGCTCCCAGACCGGCCGGTCGGACTCGACCACGGAGCCGTCGTCGGCGAACGCGACGTACCGGTCGAAACCGCGCGCGAACCACCGGTCGTGGGTGACCGCCAGCACCGTGCCGTCGTAGGACGCCAGCCCGTCTTCGAGGGCGTCGGCGCTCGCGACGTCGAGGTTGTCGGTGGGCTCGTCGAGCAGCAACATGGTCGCTCCGGACAGCTCCAGCAACAGGATCTGGAACCTCGCCTGCTGGCCTCCGGACAGCGTGTCGAACGGCTGGTCGGCCTGACCGTGCAGTTCGTAGCGGCGCAGCGCGGCGATCGCCCGGCCGCGGTCCAGCCCGGTCCGGTCGCCCTCGCCGCGCCACAGGATGTCGACCAGCGCCCGCCCGCTCAGCTCGGGGTGCTCGTGGGTCTGCGAGAACAGCCCCGGGACGACCCGGGCGCCGAGCTTGCAGCCTCCGGCGTGCCCGACCGCGCCGCCGGCGAGCAGGCGCAGGAAATGCGACTTGCCGGAGCCGTTGGGGCCGACGACGGCGACCCGCTCGCCGTAAAACACCTCGAGGTCGAAGGGGTCGGTCAGGCCGTCGAGTTCGAGCCCTGTGCAGGTGAGCGCCCGCATACCGGTCCGGCCGCCGCGCAGCCGCACCCGCACATGTTGCTCGCGGGGCCGTTCGGGCGGCGGGCCGACTTCTTCGAACTTCGCCAGCCGAGTCTGCATGGCTTTGTACCGCGCCGCCATGGCGTCGCTGTTCTTCGCCTGCTGCTGCAGGGTTCGGACGAGGTCCTTGAGCCGTTGGTGCTCCTCGTTCCAGCGGCGGTGCAGCTCGTCGAGGCGGGCCACCCGGTCGGCGCGGGCGTCGTGGTAGGAGGCGAAACCGCCGCCGTGCACCCAGGTCGTGTGGGCCTCGACCGTCACGATCCGTTGCGCGGTGCGGTCGAGCAGAGCCCGGTCGTGGCTGACGAACAGGACGGTCTTGAGGGTGGCGCGCAGCTCGTCCTCGAGCCACCGCTTGCCCGCGACGTCGAGGTAGTTGTCCGGCTCGTCGAGCAGCAGCACCTCGTCCGTGCCCCGCAGCAGCGCCTCGAGTGCGAGTCGCTTCTGCTCGCCGCCGGAGAGTTGGCGCACCGGCCGGGCGGCGGCGACGTCCCAGGGCTGGCCCAGTGCGGCGACGGTCGCGGTATCCCACAGCACCTCGGCGTCGTACCCGCCGGCGTCGCCCCAGGCCACCAGGGCGTCGGCGTAGCGCAGCTGCGCGGTCTCGTCACCGCCGGCCAGCCGGCGCTCCGCCCGGGCCAGCCGCTCGCCGGCCGCCCGCACGGCCGGTGCCGCGAGGGAGCTCAGCAGGTCGCGCACCGTGCTGTCGTCCGCGACGCTGCCGATGAACTGCCGCATGACGCCGAGCCCGCCGGCCCGCGCGACCGTCCCCGAACTCGGCGTGACATCCCCGGCGATGACCCGGAGCAGCGTGGTCTTTCCCGCGCCGTTGGCCCCCACCAGCGCGACCTTCCGCCCGTCGCCCACCCGGAACGACGCGTCGTCGAGCAGGACCCGTCCGTCCGGCAGGACGAACGAGACGTGCGCGACGTCGACGTAACCCATACCTGCAGTCTCGCGACCGTTGCTCCCCGCCCGCATCCGATTAAGCGGGTTAGGGTCGCTCACGGTCGGAAGGGCGGTGGCGTGAGCGCGACGCAGGCGTGGGCCGACAGCCTCGCGGCATGGACGATCCCGCAGGCGATCCTCGACGGGGCCGAGGACTCGCCCTGGGTGCTGCCCGGCGAGGTGTTCGCGCGGCGGGCCGACCGCACGATCGCCGCGCCGTCGGGGGCGACGTACGACGAGGCGGCCGCCGCGCTGACGACGCCGGGAACCGTCCTCGACGTGGGCGCCGGCGCCGGGGCGGCGAGCCTGCCCCTGGTGGGGCGGGTCGCGGTCGACGCGGTCACCGCGGTGGATCCCGACCCGGACCTCCTGGCCCGCTTCGGCGAACGGGCGTCCCGACTGGGCGTGGCGGCACGGCTGCTGCCCGGGCAGTGGCCGGAGTCGGCGGGCGCGGCAGGTACGGCCGATGTGGTGGTGTGCGCGAATGTGCTCTACAACGTGCCGGACCTCGCCCCCTTCGTCGGCGCGCTGACCGACCGTGCCCGGCGACGGGTGGTCGTCGAGATTGCCGCGCGCCATCCGCTGACCTCGCTCAATCCGCTCTGGCAGCACTTCCATGGCATCGCCCGGCCGGAAGGCCCGACCGCGCAGGACTGCCTGGCCGCGCTCACCGAGCTGGGGATCCGGCCGGCGACCACCCGGTGGCGGCGCCCGGCCGAACGCGAGTACGCGACCTTCGCCGGCATGGTCGAGGTGACCAGGCGCCGGCTGTGCCTGCCCCGCAGCGCGCAGGGCGACCTGGCGGATGTGCTCCGCGCGGGCGGCGTCGACCCGGCGAGTCCGCCGGACCTCGGCTCGTCCGGGCGCGAGGTGGTGACGATGCGCTGGGACGGGACCGGGTCCTGACCGCCGTCGGTCAGGTACTGGCGAACTCGGGTACGGCGGCGAGCAGGCGGCCGCCGAGGTCGGCGTCGCCCTCGAATACCTTGGGCATCGCCTCGACCGTGACCCGGCGCCCGACGAGAAGCGCGAAGTCCCCGGCCGCGGCCGAGATGGCGACGCTGACGGGCTCCTGCGGCGGGCCGAGGACCCAGTGCCCGCCGCCCGGACCGCTCAACCGGATCTCCACCCGGCGCGGACCCCGACCGCTGTCGATGAAGAGGTCGGGAGCGAGCCGGTGGATGACGACGTCGAGCACGCCGTGCAGGTCGGCGGACGGCAACGGGTCGGACGGGCGCAGGGTGAGCGCCCGGATCGCCTCGGCGGTGAGGCTGGTCTGCAGCAGCCGGCTCACCAGCACCCGGTGCGCGTGCGCGAGCTCGAGTTCGGTGATCCCGATCTGTTCGGCCCAACCGAGCGTCCCCGCCCGGCCGACGGCCGGCGGGTCGGCGCGATGAGAGTGTCGGATGTAGCGCACCCGGGCCTGCGCCGCGGCGCCACTGCCGATCTGCGCGAGCCGCGTGGTGTGGGTGTATTCGAGCAGCAGGAGATCGTCGAGCAGCGCCCGGACGGTACGGCCGTGCTCGTCTGCGACGGCCCAGTCCTCGACGGTCAGTCCGGCCAGGGTCCGGGAGAGCTTGTCCACCTCGGCGTGGTAGCTGGCCGCCGACCAGCCGAGATCCTGACCCGGGTGCTCCCGCGGCCGTGGTGCGCCGACCGGCGGGGACGCGCCATCCTTGCCCGCAGTCATGGCCCCCCGTTCACCGTGCCGCTGCGCGGGGGCATTCCTGCCCGCGTAACCCTCCGGGACTATACGTCCTCAAGAGCGGACATCGGATGACATCTGCGAACGGGTCTTCTGCCGGCACAGCAGAAGACCCGGGTCCAGTCTTCCCCCACGAGGACTGGGTCCGGGTCGTCGGCCCGCGCCGGGCCCGTGAGGGCCCGACGCGATGTCGCCTACATGTTCGCGATCGCCCTCCAGGCAGCTATCGATCCGGCGTCGTGGAAGCGCCAGTCGCCCCGGGCTCCGGTGTTGTACCAGTACAGAACCGTGTTGAAGGCGGGGTGCGCGGCGATCCACGTCTTGTCGGCCTTGAAGGTGGTGGCCCGCTGGGCCGAATACTTGTCGCTGGCTCCGGGCGGGTTGACGCCGACGCCGTACTCGGCGAACACCAGCGGCTTGCCGCGGCCCTTGACCAGGTTGTACCAGCCCATGAACGGCGCGTCGGTGGCCAGTCCCTTCCCGGTGGGCTTCGCCTCGTAGGTGTCCACGGCGTAGAAGTCGACGTGGCTGGCTGCGGGAAGGTAGCTGCCGCTGTGCCCGTACCGGCCGGTGGTGTATTGGTAGGACATAGCGGCCATGCCGACGATGAGCGCCGGGTTGGCGGCCTTCAGCACGGCGTACTGCTGGTCGTATTGCGCGACGAATGCCGCGCCGTTGCCGTTGTACTCGTTCTCCGGCTCGTGGTGGAAAATGATCCGGGTGCCCGGCGGGCAGGATTTGGCGAACGGCACCGTGTTGGCGCTCGGCGACTTGTACGAGACGAACGCCTTGACACCGGCGGGCACGCCGAGCCTGCCGTAGTTGGCCGGCAGGGCGCCGGGGTAGAACAGCCGCACGGCGTGCAGCGGTCCGATCGTCGAGTTGGCCGCGCCGAACTGCCCGGGCGCCGTATCCGCACCGGTCAGCAGCGACGCCGACGTCGGCGTCGTCGTCATGGTCCAAGTAACCGTCATCAACGGGATACCGGCGCCGACGAACTCCGACGACTCGACCCGGGCGATTGAGTCCTTGGGCACCGACTGCAGCCGGACCGATACGGCGCCGGCGACCGGTGTTATCGCCTTGAGGTTCAGCGTCGCGGCCGGCCCGCCGACAGACGTGCTGACCAGCTTGCCCCGCGCCGGAGCGTTGGCGGCGTCGAGTGTTGCCTCATGCCACGTAGTTGCTGTCTGGTACGCGTCGAGGGCGGGGAGGTTGTCACCACCCAGCCGAGCCAGCGCCACGGTCGCCTTGGAGATCGTGGCCCCGGCCGGAACCCCAGCGACGGAGAACCTCATGAAGCCGGACTTCCCGCCGACCGGCATCGAGGTGAGCCGGTTGGAGTTTCCGTTCACCAGAGTGGGCCGGCCCGGGGTGATGAACGAGTCGTCCGTCGGCTTGAGATGCACCACCCCGGTCTTGGTGCTCGACGGCGTCGCAGACCCCGACGGTGCGTTCGGATTGCCGGCCCCTGCCGAGGCAAATGTGGTGGACAGGGTGAGCGCTGCACCCGCCACGACGGCGGCCGTGATCACGCCGACGCTTCGATATGTCCTCATCTTGGTGCCCCCATGGTGGGCCAACCCCCCGTCGGCCACTCACTATGTGTATTGACTTGGTGACTGATCGTTAAACACGATCCCGGAGAATCGCCCGGTCCTCGGGCTGGGTCAGCGGCACATCCCGCTCGAAAGCGAAGTGCACGGCGAATTTCGGGCGAGCGGGCGACTGTCCCCGGCCCGGTGCCGGCGACGTCTGGGCCATCCGCGCGACCGGATACTTAGAGTCGCAATGCTGCTACTCTTCGCGCAGGGCGCCCGACGTCTGCAGCCTAGGGCTCGGGATTAGGGGGAGCAGCGACGATCCGCGGTGGCGGCCCCGCCGTACCGCACAGGTCGACGCTGCTGGCCGGGTCGGCGATGGTCGCCGGGCGCCCCATATCTGCCCAGCCGGATCCGGCGCGGCTGGATCAGTACGCCGGGGAACGCCGACCCTGGGTGCGGGCCGCCCGCGCGGCCAGGTCGTCTTCCGCGGGATAGCCGACGGCCAGCAGGGTCAGGGCGTGGGCCGGGGCGACGATAACCCTGTCCGCGCGGACCGTGCGGGCCAGCAGCGACACCGGCCACGACTCGTCCTGGCGGCCGTCACCGACCGCGAGGACGGCACCGACGAGGCTGCGCACCATCTGGTGGCAGAAGGCATCGGCCTGCACGGTCGCGGTCAGCACACCGTCGGCGTCGCGGCTCCACGCGAACCGCTCCAGGACGCGCACGGAGGTGGCCCGCTCCCGGCGCCGGCAGTACGCCGCGAAGTCGCGCTCGCCGAGCAGAAGGGCGCTGGCCCGGGCCATGCGTGCGACGTCGAGGTCGCGGGGCCAGGCGAGGGTGTCGGTACGCCGCAGCGGCATCGCGCCGTAGCGGGCATCGGTGACCCGGTAGGCATAGCGCCGCCAGAGCGCGCCGTAGCGGGCGTGGAAGCTCAGCGGTGCCGGTCCGACGGCGGTGACCCGCACGTCGTCCGGGAGCACTCCCGCCAGCCGGCGCAGCAGGGTCGCGCCGAGACCCGACCAGACCGCCTCGGGCACGTCGAGGTGGGCGACCTGCCCGAGGGCGTGCACTCCCGAATCAGTGCGGCCGGCGACCGTGAGGGCCGCGTCGACCCGGAGCACCCGGGCGAGAGCCTGCTCGACCTCGCTCTGCACGGTCCGCCGGCCGGGCTGGCGGGCCCACCCGGAGAATCCGGCGCCGTCGTAGGCGAGGTCGAGGCGTAGACGGACGAGCCCGCCGTCCCGGTGGCCGGGATCGGCGGGCTCGTCGTCGTGTCGCGGCTCGGTCAGCTGCCCGAGCTGTTGTGCTCGTCCGGATCGTCGGTGGACTCCGACTCCTCCGTGACCTCCGTGGCCTCGGTGTCTTCCGCGTCCTCGATCGACGCGTCCGTGGCCTCGTCGACGACCCCATCGGAGGCCCCGTCGACGACCCCGTCGGACTCGTCTTCGGCAGCGGCCGCCTCCGCCGCGACGGCTGCGGCCGTCGCGGACTCCGGAGCGAGCTCCTCCGCGGCCTCCGCGGTCGCGCCGGTGGGCCGACGGCGCCCGGCAAACCGGGTGCCCCGGGCGCGCTCGCCTTCGCCGACCGCCTGCTGGGCGACGGTCATGGCCTCGACCAGCTCGATCACGGCCATCGGGGCGTTGTCGCCCTTGCGCGGGCCGAGCTTGGTGATCCGGGTGTATCCACCCGGCCGGGCCGAGTACATCGGACCGATCTCGGCGAACAGGCGGTGCACCACGTCCTTGTTGCGCACGACCGTCATCACCTGCCGGCGCGCGTGCAGATCGCCCCGCTTGGCGAAGGTGACAAGTCGCTCGGCGAGCGGCCGGAGCCGCTTGGCCTTCGTCTCGGTGGTGGTGATCCTGCCGTGCTCGAACAACGATGTCGCCAGGTTGGCGAGCATCAGCCGCTGATGGGCGGGACCGCTACCGAGCCGATGACCCCTGGTAGGCGTGGGCATGTATCACTCGCTCCTCGATCTGTCCGGTCAGCTCGTCAGAGCTGCTCGGTCTCGGCGTAGTCCTGGCCGTCGTCGTATCCGTCCGTGCCGTAGCTGTCGACGACCTTCGACGGGTCGAATCCGGGTGGGCTGTCCTTGAGGGCCAAGGCCATCGAGGCGAGCTTCATCTTCACCTCGTCGATGGACTTCTGGCCGAAGTTGCGGATGTCGAGCAGGTCGGCCTCGCTGCGGGAGACCAGCTCGCCCACGGTGTGGATGCCCTCGCGCTTGAGGCAGTTGTAGGACCGCACCGTGAGCTCCATCTCCTCGATCGGCATCGAGAAGTTGGCGATGTCGGCGACCTCCGCCGGCGAGGGACCGATCTCGATGCCCTCGGACTCGACGTTGAGCTCGCGGGCCAGCCCGAACAGCTCGACCAGGGTCTTTCCGGCGCTGGCCAGCGCGTCGCGCGGGCTGATCGACGGCTTGGTCTCGACGTCGACGATGAGCTTGTCGAAGTCGGTGCGCTGCTCGACCCGGGTCGCCTCGACGCGGTAGGTCACCTTGAGCACCGGCGAGTAGACCGAGTCGATCGGGATCCGCCCGATCTCCTGGCCGGCCTGCTTGTTCTGGCTGGCGGGGACGTAGCCCCGGCCGCGCTCGACGACCAGCTCGATCTCGAGCCGGCCCTTCTTGTTGATCGTCGCGAGCCGCATGTCGGGGTTGTGCACCTCGACTCCGGCCGGCGGCGCGATGTCGGCCGCCGTGACCTCGCCCGGACCGGACTTGCGCAGGTACATCGTGACCGGCTCGTCGGACTCGGAGCTGACCACGAGCTCCTTGAGGCTCAGGATGAGGTCGGTGACGTCCTCCTTGACGCCCGGCACGGTGGTGAACTCGTGCAGGACGCCGTCGATCCGCAGGCTGGTGACGGCCGCGCCGGGGATCGAGGAGAGCAGGGTACGGCGCAGCGAGTTGCCGAGGGTGTAGCCGAAGCCCGGCTCGAGCGGCTCGATGACGAACCGCGACCGGTGCTCGGAGACGGTCTCCTCGCTCAGTGTGGGTCGTTGGGTGATGAGCATGTTGTTTCCCTTCCGGCCGCCCGCTATATGACGGCCGACAAGCGCGCGAGGCGGATGCCCGCGCGATGGTGCTACTTCGAGTAGAACTCGACGATCAGCTGTTCCTGGACCTGGGTGTCGATGACCTGCCGCGCGGGCAGGGCGTGCACGAGGACCCGCATCCGGTTGGTGATGACCTCCATCCACGGCGGCACCGGGCGGGACCCGGCCTCGGCGCGGGCGATCACGAACGGCGTCAGCTCACGCGAGCTCTCGCGGACCTCGATGATGTCGTTCGCGCCGATCCGGTACGACGGGATGTCGACCTTGTGGCCGTTGACGACGATGTGCCCGTGCCGGACCAGTTGACGGGCCATGTCCCGGGACTTGGCGAAGCCCGCGCGGTACACGACGTTGTCGAGCCGGCTCTCCAGGATCTGCAGCATGACCTCGCCGGTCTTGCCCGTCTGGCGGTTGGCCTCGTCGTAGTAGCCGCGGAACTGCTTCTCCAGGACGCCGTAGACCCGGCGGGCCTTCTGCTTCTCCCGGAGCTGGAGCAGGTACTCGCTCTCCTTGCTGCGGCCACGACCGTGCTCGCCCGGCGGGTAGGGCCGGATCTCGATCGGGCACTTCGGACTCTCGCACTTCGCGCCCTTGAGGAAGAGCTTCATCTTCTCGCGGCGGCACAGCTTGCAGTCCGGACCGGTGTAACGCGCCATAACTTCGGTCTCTCCTCCGGCTTCAGACCCGCCGACGCTTCGGCGGTCGGCAGCCGTTGTGCGGCTGCGGGGTGACGTCCTGGATGGTGCCGACTTCCAGGCCGGCTGCCTGCAGCGAACGGATCGCCGTCTCGCGCCCGCTACCCGGGCCCTTCACGAAGACGTCGACCTTGCGCATTCCGTGCTCCTGCGCCTTGCGGGCCGCGCTCTCGGCGGCCATCTGGGCGGCGAACGGCGTCGACTTCCGCGAACCCTTGAAGCCGACGTGCCCGGCGGACGCCCAGGAGATGACGCTGCCCATCGGGTCGGTGATCGACACGATGGTGTTGTTGAAGGTGCTCTTGATGTGCGCGTGCCCGTGCGCGATGTTCTTCTTCTCCCGACGCCGGGTCTTCTTCGCGCCGGCGCCGGCGCGGGTCTTCGGGGGCATGTGGCCGTCTACTCCAAACGAGGTTTCGGGATGCTGGCCGGGGCTGCCGGATCAGCGGTGTCCTGGCTGCGGCTACTTGCGGCCGACCTTCTTCTTGCCGGCCACCGTCCGCTTCGGCCCCTTGCGGGTCCGGGCGTTGGTGTGCGTGCGCTGGCCGTGGACGGGCAGCCCGCGGCGGTGCCGGATGCCTTGGTAGCAGCCGATCTCCACCTTGCGGCGGATGTCCTGGGCGATCTCCCGACGCAGGTCACCCTCGACCTGGTAGTTGCTGTCGATCCAGTCCCGCAGCTTGACCAGATCCTCGTCGCCGAGGTCTCCGGACCGCAGGTCCGGGTCCACCCCGGTCGCGGCGAGGGTTTGCTGGGCCCGGGTACGGCCCATCCCGTAGATGTAGGTGAGCGCGACCTCCATCCGCTTCTCGCGGGGAAGGTCGACGCCGGCGAGGCGTGCCATCTGTCGGTGTGCTCCTTGGCTCGCGGAGGTCTGTCGCGTCGTCGTCCCGGTCCCAGGAGGTAACTCCTGTGTTCCGGGCCCCGGCCTCCGTGCCGGGGGTGGCCCGCCGTACGGCGGGTGACGCGCGGATGTGTCGGTGCTGGGTCAGCCCTGCCGCTGCTTGTGCCGCAGGTTGTCGCAGATCACCATGACCCGCCCGTTACGACGGATCACCTTGCACTTGTCACAGATCTTCTTGACGCTCGGCTTCACCTTCACGGCGCAGGCCAACTCCTGTTCCTTACGCTGCTGCCCGACAAGATCGAGATCGACAGCTGGCTCACTTGTAGCGGTAGACGATCCGACCGCGAGTCAGGTCGTACGGCGAGAGCTCCACGACCACCCGGTCCTCCGGCAGGATGCGGATGTAGTGCTGCCGCATCTTTCCGGAGATGTGGGCGAGGACGCGGTGCCCGTTCTGCAGCTCAACGCGGAACATCGCGTTGGGCAGCGGCTCGACGACTCGGCCTTCGACCTCAATGGCTCCGTCTTTCTTCGCCATATCCTCCGCAATCGTGGATCGGCCGCGAGACACGCCTGGACGGGTCTTCACGACATCGGTGTGATGGTGCAGCTCGGCGGCTACGCCCAGAGAGGGCGGTCCTCGATCGTGCGGCCACAGCACGACGAAAGACAGCGCAGGCGCCAACGCATGAGTGTACGGGCCGAGCCGGTCACACGCCAACCTGCCCGTCGTCGAGGTGCTTCGCATAGCTCAGGGCGTCCGGATCGTCCCGGTATCGCCCGTAACCGGGTACCAACTCGAACCCGGCCGAGCGATAGAGCCGGATCGCCTCGGGCTGGGCCGGACCGGTCTCGAGCAGCAGCCGCCGGAAGCCGCGTTCGCGGGCCGCCTCCTCGAGCGCCGCAAGCACCACCCGCGCCAGCCCCCGCCGGCGGTGCGTCGGAGCCGTCCACATCCGCTTCAGCTCGGCGCAGCACGGGTCCAACCGGCGGATGCCGCCGCCGGCGACCGTCCGGCCTCCCTCGACCACGAGCACGAAGGCGCCGTCCGGTGGTCCGAAGTCGGCCGGGTCGAAGGCCTGCATCTCGTCGTTGGACCCGTAGCGCTCGGCGTACTCCCCCGACAGCCCGTGCACCAGCGGCTGCGCCGCCGGGTCGGTCAGCCGCACCCAGCGCAGCTCGACGGACGCTTCCGTTGCCCGGGTCATGACCCGTCGCGACGGCGTCGCCGCTCGGATCGCTGGCGAGCGTCGCCCGCCCCGCCGATCACGCAGAAGACCAGCACCCAGATCCACCACGGGTAGACCCAGTGCCCGCTGGCCAGGCAGACGCCGGCCCAGATGATCAGGTTGATGCCGACCACGCCGGACATCGCCCCGACCAGCCAGCCGCTGAGCAGGGACGCCGCGGCGGCGGGCCGGCTGACCGGCGCACCGTCGGCCCGGCGACCGGCCACCTGCCCGGTGCCCGGCGCCGGCGCGGCATCACCGGCGGGCAGGTCGCGGGTCAGCTCCTTGAGCTCGCCGAGGGTCTTGGCGGCGTAGGCGGACGCCGTGCGCTCGTCCAACTCGACCAGGTCCAGCCGGCCCTCGGAGAAGGCGGCCTGCAACCGGGCCACCGTCGCGTTGCGGTCGGCGTCCCCGGCCCGCAGCGACCCGGTCGGGTCCGGCGTCGGCTCGGTCATCGGCGATCAGCGCCGGTCGGGCACGGAGACGCCGAACTCGGCCAGCTTGGCGGCTCCCCCGTCCAGGGCGGTCAGCACCCACGGCCCGTCCGCGGTCACCGTGAAGGTGTGCTCGACGTGACCCGCGAGAGAGCCGTCGCGGGTGACCACGGTCCAGCCGTCGGCGAGCTCCCGGGTCGCCGGGTCGCCGAGCGTGAGCATCGGCTCGATCGCCAGCGCCATCCCCTCGACGATGCGGGGTCCGCGCGGGCCCCGGCTGTGGTTGAGCACGTGCGGGTCCTGGTGCATCTCGGTGCCGATGCCGTGACCGCCGTAGAAGTCGACGATGCCGAGCCCGGTGGGCCGGACCACGTCCTCGACGATCGCGCCAAGGTCACGGATGCGCATGCCGAGCCGGGCCCGGGCGAAGACGGTCCACATCGCCTCCTCACAGACCCGGATCAGCTCGAGCCGGTCCGGCTTGGCCCGCCCGACGGGGACCGTGATCGCGGAGTCGCCGTGCCAGCCGTCGACGATGGCCCCGCAGTCGATCGAGATGATGTCGCCGTCGCGCAGCCGCTTGTCCCGCCGCGGGATGCCGTGCACGACCTCCTCGTTGACCGAGGTGCAGATCGTCTTCGGGAAGCCGCGGTAGCCGAGGAAGGACGGCGTGGCGCCCTCGCCGACGATGCACTCGTGGGCGAGATCGTCGAGTTCCTCGGTGGTCACGCCCGCGGCCACCGCACCGCGGAGCTTGTCCAGCGTCCGGCCGACCACGAGCCCGGCTTGGCGCATCAGCGCCAGCTCGTCGGCCGACTTGATCTGGATCATTTGCCTCCGCCGCCTTCCCCGAAACACCTCAGTCGCCGTACCGGTGCAGCGCATCGATCGCCCGCTCGGTGACGTCGTCCACCGGACCGGTGGCGTCGATGCCGACCAGCACTCCATGTTCAGCGTAGAACGCGATCAGGGGTGCGGTCTGCGCGGCGTAAACGTCGAGCCGGTGCTGGATGGTGGCCGGCTTGTCGTCGTCGCGCTGGAACAGCTGGCCGCCGCAGTCGTCGCACTTGCCCTCGCGGGTCGGCGGGTCGAAGTCGACGTGCCAGATGTGCCCGCAGTTGCGGCAGGTACGCCGCCCGGACAACCGCCGGATGACCTCCTCGTCGTCGACCACCAGTTCGAGGACGACGTTGAGGGCGGAACCCATGTCGGCGAGGATCTCATCGAGGGTCTCGGCCTGCGGCACGTTGCGGGGGAAGCCGTCGAGCAGGAAGCCGTCGCCGGCGTCGTCCTCACCGAGCCGCTCCCGGACCATCGCGATGGTGACCTCGTCCGGGACCAGGTCCCCGGTCTCCATGTACTTCTTGGCGGCCATGCCGAGCTCGGTGCCCTGGCTCACGTGCTCCCGGAAGATGTCCCCGGTGGAGATCTTCGGGACCGCCAGCTGCGCCGCGATGAACTGCGCCTGGGTCCCTTTGCCCGCGCCGGGCGGCCCGACCAGTACCAGCCTCACTGGTGTGGCCTCACTAGCGCAGGAATCCCTCATAGTTGCGCTGCATCAACTGGCTCTCGATCTGCTTCACGGTGTCCAACCCGACACCGACCATGATGAGCACAGCTGTGCCGCCGAAGGGGAAGTTCTGGTTGTTGCCCTGCGTGATCGACAAAAAGAAGTTGGGTAAGACGGCCACGATCCCCAGATAGAGCGATCCGGGCAGCGTGATGCGGGAGAGCACGAAGGACAGGTATTCGGCGGTCGGCCGTCCCGGTCTGATGCCCGGGATGAACCCGCCGTACTTCTTCATGTCGTCGGCCCGCTCTTCGGGGTTGAACGTGATCGACACGTAGAAGTAGGTGAAGAAGATGATCAGCGCGAAGTAAACCAGGATGTAGACATAGCTGTTCTGTTTGACCAGGTAGTTCTCGACGAACCGCTTGATGGTGCTGGTGCCGTTGCCGTTGAGCTGGCTCACCAGCTGCGGGATGTAGAGCAGCGAGGAGGCGAAAATCACCGGGATGACGCCGGCCGGGTTGACCTTCAGCGGGAGGTAGGTCGACGTCCCGCCGTACATTCGGCGGCCGACCATCCGTTTGGCGTATTGGACCGGGATCCGGCGCTGGGACTGCTCGACGTAGACCACGGCGGTGATGATCGCCAGGCCGAGGACGCACACGAAGAAGAAGATCACCCCGCCGGCGCCCTTGAGGATCGCGTTGCCCTCCGACGGGATGCGGGCCGCGATGCCGGTGAAGATCAGTACCGACATGCCGTTGCCCACGCCGCGGTCGGTGATCAGCTCGGCCAGCCACATGATGACGGCGGTTCCGGCCATCATCGTGATGATCATGGTCGCGAGCGTGAAGATCGACTGGTCGGCGAGCACCGACTGCGGGCAGCCCTGGAAGAGCTGGTTGTTCTTGGCCAGCGCGACCACGCCGGTGGACTGCAGGATCGCCAGGCCGACCGTGAGGTAACGGGTGTACTGGGTGAGCTTGTTCTGCCCGGACTGGCCTTCCTTCTTCAGCGCCTCGAACCGGGGGATCACCACGACCAGCAGCTGGATGATGATGCTCGCCGTGATGTACGGCATGATCCCGAGCGCGAAGACCGAGAGCTTCAGCAACGCCCCGCCGCTGAACAGGTTGACCAGCGAGTAGACGTTCTTGCTCGAGCCCTGGTTGACGAAGTTGATGCAGGTGTTGATGTTGTGGGTCGAGACGCCCGGAGTCGGCACGCTCGCGCCGAACCGGTAGAGCGCGATCATCCCGAGCGTGAAGAGCAGCTTCTTGCGCAGGTCGGGCGTCCGGAACGCCGCTGCGAACGCGGAAAGCACGAATCCTCCTGCGCCGGCGGGCCGGACTCGGCCCGCCCGTCGGTAACGGCCGGAATCCCAGCCGGCGGGTCGGTCGGCAAGGTCCGACCCAGCCGAAAAACAGCCAGACGGACCCTAAGCTGCGACTCTAACAGCCGCGCGAGCGTGCGGCCGCGCTCGCTATAGCTCCGTTACTGTTCCGCCGGCCTCGATGATCTTGGTCCGGGCACTGTCGGAGAAGGCGTGGGCGCTGACCTGCAGGGTCGCTCCGCCCAGATCACCGGTCCCGAGCACCTTGACCGGCTGTCCCCGGCGTACGGCGCCGGCCGCGACCAGCTCGGCCGGGCCGACGGTGCCGCCGTCCGGGAAGAGCTGACCGAGCCGACCGGCGTTGACCACCTGGAAGGTGGTGCCGAACCGGTTGGTGAAGCCCCTGAGCTTCGGCAGCCGCATGTGGATGGGCATCTGCCCGCCCTCGAAGCGGGCCGGCACCTGGTTGCGGGCTTTTGTTCCCTTTGTCCCACGACCGGCGGTCTTGCCCTTGGATCCCCCGCCGCGCCCGACCCGGTTCTTCGGCGTCTTCGCGCCCGGCGCGGGGCGGAGGTGGTGAACCTTGATCGTCATGCCTTACTCGACCTCCTCGACCGCAACCAGGTGCGGCACGGTCGCGACCATGCCGCGGATCTCCGGGCGGTCCTCCTTGACGACGACGTCGTGGATCCGTTTGAGCCCGAGACTGCGGAGCGTCTCACGGTGATTGGGCTTGGTCCCGATCGTCGACTTGACCTGGGTGACCTTCAGTCTGGTCATGTTCACGTCCCCTGGGCCGCACGGGCCCGCAGCATGGCGGCGGGCGCGACGTCCTCGATGGGGAGCCCACGACGGCTCGCGACCTCCTCCGGACGCACCAGCATCTGCAGCGCGGCGACCGTGGCGTGCACGATGTTGATCGGGTTGGACGACCCGAGGCTCTTCGACAGCACGTCGTGGATGCCGGCGCACTCCAGCACGGCACGCACCGGGCCGCCGGCGATGACGCCGGTTCCCGGGCTGGCCGGCTTGAGCAGCACGACGCCCGCGGCGGCCTCGCCCTGCACCGGGTGCGGGATGGTGACGCCGATCCGCGGGACCTTGAAGAGGCTCTTCTTGCCCTCCTCGACGCCCTTGGCGATCGCGGCCGGCACCTCCTTGGCCTTGCCGTAGCCGACCCCGACCATGCCGTTGCCGTCGCCGACGATGACCAGCGCGGTGAAGCTGAACCGCCGGCCGCCCTTGACCACCTTGGCGACGCGGTTCACCGCCACCAGGCGCTCGATGTAGGCGTTCTTCTCGGCGGCCGCCCCGCCCTGGCGGTCGCGGCGGTCCCGGCGGTCACCGGATCCCCCGCCGCGGCGCTGCGTTCCCGGCATCAGGCGTCCCTCTCCATCATGCGTGCGGTGTCGATCATGTTCACCTGGTCTCTCATCAGAACTCCAGCCCACCGGCGCGGGCGGCCTCGGCGACTGCCGCGACCCGCCCGTGGTAGGCGTTGCCGCCCCGGTCGAAGACGACCTGGTCGATCCCGGCGGCCTTGGCGCGCTCCGCCAGGAGCTCACCGACCCGCCGGGCCTGCGCGGTCTTGTCGGTGTGCTCGCCGAGCGCGGCGGTGTCCAGGCGGTACGTCGACGCGGACGCGAGCGTGACACCGTGGCTGTCGTCGACCACCTGGGCGTAGACGTGGCGGGCGGACCGGCTGACCACCAGACGCGGCCGCGTCGTCGTGCCGGCCACCTTCTTGCGCAGCCGGAAATGGCGCCGGGTCCGGGCGACCCGGCGGCGCGCGGAGGTGCTGCTCTGCGTCGACATCACTTACTTCCCTGTCTTTCCGGCCTTGCGGCGGATGACCTCGCCGGCGTAGCGCACGCCCTTGCCCTTGTAAGGGTCGGGCCGGCGCAGCTTGCGGATGTTGGCGGCCACCTCGCCGACCTGCTGCTTGTCGATACCCCGGACGGTCAGTCTGGTCGGGGCGGTCACCTCGAAGGTGATCCCGGCAGGTGCCGTGACCGGCACGGGGTGGCTGTAGCCGAGGGCGAACTCGAGGTTGCTCCCCCGGGCCTGCACCCGGTAGCCGGTGCCGACGATCTCGAGCGACTTGCTGAAGCCGTCGGTGACCCCGGTGACCATGTTGGCGATGAGCGACCGGGACAACCCGTGCAACGCCCGGCTCTCCCGTTCGTCGTTGGGTCGGGAGACGACCACGGCGCCGTCGTCGTCCCGGCCGACGGTGATCGGCGTGACGACGGTGTGCGAGAGCTCACCCTTCGGGCCCTTCACCGTGACCTGCGCTCCGTCGATCGCGACGTCGACCCCGCCCGGCACGGGGATGGGCATGCGTCCGATTCGCGACATGCTGTCCTCCCTTACCAGACGTAGGCGAGGACTTCCCCGCCTACTTTCCGCTTGGCGGCCTGCCGATCGGTCAGCAGACCCGTTGACGTCGAGATGATCGCCACGCCGAGTCCACCGAGGACCCGGGGCAGCGAGGTGGACTTGCAGTAGACCCGCAGGCCCGGCTTCGACACCCGCCGTACGCCGGCGATGCTCCGCTCGCGGTTCGGCCCGTACTTCAGGTCGACGACGAGCTCCTTGAACCGGTGCGAGTCCGGCTCGGGTTCGGACACCCGCCAGCCGGCGATGTAGCCCTCCTGCTGGAGGATCTCGGCGACATGCACCTTGAGCTTGGAGTGCGGCATCACCACCTCGTCGTGATAGGCGGTGTTGGCGTTGCGCAGACGGGTCAGCATGTCTGCGATCGGGTCGGTCATGGTCATGAGGTCGTGCCTTTCTCGCCGCGGTTCCCGCAGGTAGCGGGCCTTCGGTGAAGGGGAATCCGGGACATCGTCACCAGCTGGACTTCGTCACGCCGGGCAGCTCGCCGGCGTGCGCCATCTCGCGCAGACAGATACGACACAGGCCGAACTTGCGGAGCACCGAGTGCGGGCGCCCGCAGCGCTGGCAGCGCGTGTAGGCGCGTACCGCGAACTTCGGGGTCCGGTTGGCCTTGATGACCAGGGCCTTCTTCGCCATCGGTCAGTTCTCCTTGAACGGGAAGCCGAGCAGCCGGAGCAGTGCCCGGCCCTCGTCATCGGTGGTCGCGCTGGTCACGACGGTGATATCCATACCGCGTTGGCGGTCGATCCGGTCGATGTTGATCTCGTGGAACATCGACTGCTCGTTGAGACCGAACGTGTAGTTGCCCCGGCCGTCGAACTGCCGCGGCGAGAGCCCGCGGAAGTCGCGGATCCGGGGCAGCGCGAGCGTGAGCAGGCGGTCGAGGAACTCCCACATGCGGTTGCCCCGCAGGGTGCAGCTCGCGCCGATCGGCATGCCCTCGCGCAGCTTGAACTGCGCGATCGACTTGCGGGCCCGGCGGACCAGCGGCTTCTGCCCGGTGATGGCGGACAGGTCGCGGACCGCGCCGTCCATCAGCTTGGCGTCACGGGCCGCCTCGCCGACACCCATGTTGACCACGATCTTGACCAGGCCGGGCACCTGCATGGCGTTGCCGTAGGAGAACTCCTTACGGAGCTCCGGACCGATCTCCTCGCGGTAGCGCGTCTTCAGCCGCGGCACGGCCGGAGCCTCGGCAGTGCCGGCGTTGGCATGTGTGGTGGCGCTCATCGTCACAGTTCCTTACCGGTACGGCGCGACACGCGGGTGTTGCGACCGTCCTCGTCCTTTTTGTAGCCGACCCGGCCCGGGTTGCCGTCGGCGTCGACGACCATCACGTTGCTCACGTGGATCGACGCCTCCTGGGTGACGATCCCGCCGGCCTTGGCGCCGCGCTGGGTACTGGTGATCCGGGTGTGCTTCTTGACCCGGTTCACCCCCTCGACCAGGACGCGGCCCTGCGCGGGGTAGGCCATCAGGACCTTGCCCTTGGCGCCCTTGTCCTTGCCGGCGAGTACGACGACCGTGTCGCCCTTCTTCACCTTCATCGACGGACGAATCGTCGTCATCACAACACCTCCGGCGCGAGCGAGATGATTCTCATGAACTTCTTGTCCCGCAGTTCCCGGCCGACCGGCCCGAAGATGCGGGTGCCACGCGGGTCGCCGCCTTCGCGGATGAGGACCGCGGCGTTCTCGTCGAACCTGATGTAGGAGCCGTCGGGACGACGCTTCTCCTTCACGGTGCGGACCACCACAGCGCGGACGACGTCGCCGCGCTTCACGCCGGCCCCGGGCAGCGCGTCCTTCACGGTGCCGACGATGACGTCGCCGATCCCGGCGTAGCGCCGCCCGGAGCCGCCGAGCACCCGGATGCACAGGATCTCCTTGGCCCCGGTGTTGTCGGCGACACGCAGTCGCGACTCCTGCTGGATCACGTCAACTCCCGACTACTGCATCGGCCGGTGCGGCCGATGGCTGCTTTTCCTGATTCACGGTGACCGCACGCACCCCGGCGGGGGCGATGCGGCGGCCATCGCGGCTCACTTCGCCTTCTCGACGATCTCCACCACGCGCCAGCGCTTCGTCGCCGACAACGGGCGGGTCTCCATCAACTGGACCCGGTCTCCCACGCCACAGCTGTTCTGCTCGTCGTGCGCCTTGAGCTTGCTCGTGCGACGGATGATCTTGCCGTACAGACCGTGCTTGACGTGGTCCTCGACCTCGACCACCACGGTCTTGTCCATCTTGTCGCCGACGACGTAGCCGGTCCGCGTCTTGCGGTAGTTGCGTCCTGACCGGGCCTCGGTCTCCGTCTCGCTCATGCCACACCTTCACTCGGGGCTGCCGACAGGCCGAGCTCGCGCTCACGCATGATCGTGTAGATCCGCGCGATGTCGCGGCGAATGGCCTGCAGCCGCCGGTTGTTGTCGAGCTGACCCGTGGCCACCTGGAAGCGGAGGTTGAACAGCTCCTCCTTCGCTTCCCGGAGCCGGATCAGCAGCTCGTCGTCGTCGAGAGCGCGCAGCTCCGCCGGCGCAGTTCCTGCTGCCATCACGCCTCACCACCTTCGCGCCTGACGAACCGGCACTTCATCGGAAGCTTGTGGATCGCGCGGCGCATCGCCTCGCGGGCCACGTCCTCGTCCACACCGGCCAGCTCGAACATCACCCGGCCCGGCTTGACGTTGGCCACCCACCACTCCGGGGACCCCTTACCGGAGCCCATCCGGGTCTCCGCCGGCTTCTTGGTGATCGGCCGGTCGGGGTAGATGGTGATCCACACCTTGCCGCCACGCTTGATGTGGCGGGTCATCGCGATACGCGCCGACTCGATCTGCCGGTTGGTGACGTAGGCCGGCTCCAGTGCCTGGATGCCGTACTCGCCGAAGCTCACCCGCGTGCCGCCCTTGGCCGCACCGGTGCGGCCCGGGTGGTGCTGCTTGCGGTGCTTGGTCCTGCGGGGGATCAGCACGCCTCAGCCCTCCTGTCCGGTGCCGCTGGTGGTGGGACCGCCCTCGGCCGTAGCCGGGGCCGGCGCCTCGGGGTCGGCGACGGCGACCGGCTGCGGGGACGCGACCGGCGGGGCGCTCTCCCCCGCCGCCGCGGCGCGACCGGCCTCGGTGCCGCTGGACGTCGTACCCGACGCGCCGGAGCGACGCGGCCGGCTGGGCCGCTGCCGCTGCTGACGCGCGGCGGCCTCGGCGTCGCGCTCGACCCGCAGCTGCATGGCGTCGCCCTTGTAGATCCACACCTTCACGCCGATCCGGCCGAAGGTGGTGCGCGCCTCGTACATGCCGTAGTCGATGTTGGCCCGCAGTGTGTGCAGCGGCACCCGGCCCTCGCGGTAGAACTCCGAGCGGGACATCTCCGCGCCGTTGAGCCGGCCGGAACACTGCACGCGTACGCCGCGGACGCCCGGGCTCTTCAGCGCGGACTGCATCGCCTTGCGCATCGCGCGCCGGAAGTTGACCCGGCTCGAGAGCTGCTCGGCCACGCCCTGCGCGACGAGCTGCGCGTCGGCCTCGGGGTTCTTCACCTCGAGGATGTTGAGCTGCACCTGCTTCTTGGTGAGCTTCTCCAGCTCACCGCGGATGCGGTCGGCCTCCGAGCCGCGGCGGCCGATCACGATGCCCGGCCGGGCGGTGTGGATGTCGACCCGCACCCGGTCCCGGGTGCGCTCGATGTCGACGCGGGAGATCCCGGCGCGCTCCATGCCGCGGCTCATCATCTTGCGGATGGCCACGTCTTCCTTGACGTAGTCCTTGTAGAGCTTGTCGGCGTACCAGCGGGACTTCCACTCGGTCGTGATGCCGAGTCGGAACCCGTGCGGGTTGACTTTCTGACCCACTACTGGGCCCCCTTCGCATTCGGGTCCGCCGGCTCGGACGGACCACTCTGCCCCGCCGCGGCGGGGGGCGTGGATGTGGCTGCTCGGGACCGGCGACCGCCGCCCGACCGCTGCTGCGGCCGGTCGGTCTCGATGGCCTCCAGCTCGACGGTGATGTGGCTGGTGCGCTTGCGGATCCGGTAGGCGCGCCCCTGGGCACGCGGCCGGAAGCGCTTGAGCATCGGGCCCTCGTCGACGTACGCCGCGCTCACGACCAGCGAGTCGGTGTCGAGCTTGAGGTTGTGCTCGGCGTTGGCGACCGCGCTCGCGATCACCTTGGCCACCGGCTCACTCGCGGCCTGCGGAGCGAACCGCAGCACCGCCAGCGCCTCATCGGCCGGCAGGCCCCGGATGAGGTCGACGACTCGGCGCGCCTTCATCGGCGTCACTCGAACATACGTCGCGCGCGCCCGGGCGCGCGGCAGGTCGTCGACCCGCGCGTTTCTCGCCTGGGTTGCCATTCGCGTTCCTCTCTCCTAGGTCCTGCTTCTCGGCGTACGACTCCGGTCGCCCGCTGCCATCTCAGCCACGCCGCGCCCGCCGGTCGTCGCGGATGTGGCCGCGGAACGTCCGGGTCGGCGCGAACTCGCCGAGCTTGTGCCCGACCATGGCCTCGGTCACGAACACGGGAACGTGCTTGCGGCCGTCGTGCACGGCGATCGTGTGGCCCAGCATGTCCGGGATGATCGTCGAACGCCGGGACCAGGTCCGGATGACGTTCTTGGTCCCCTTCTCGTTCTGCCCGTCCACCTTCGCCAACAGGTGTCCGTCGACGAATGGGCCCTTCTTCAGGCTGCGCGGCATGAAGTCCCTATACCTTTCGACCGGTTCGCATGGTCACCGGAATCAGCGCTTCTTCTTGTTACGACGGCGACGGACGATCATCGCGTCGCTCTGCTTGTGCCGACGGGTCCGGCCCTCGGGCTTGCCCTGCGGGTTGACCGGGTGCCGGCCACCGGAGGTCTTGCCTTCGCCGCCACCGTGCGGGTGGTCGACCGGGTTCATCGCGACACCGCGGACGGTCGGGCGGCGACCCTTCCACCGCATCCGGCCGGCCTTGCCCCAGTTGATGTTGGACTGCTCGGCGTTGCCGACCTCGCCCACCGTCGCCCGGCACCGGGCGTCGACGTTGCGGATCTCCCCGGAGGGCATCCGCAGCTGGGCGTAGGGGCCGTCCTTGGCGACCAGCTGCACGCTCGAGCCGGCCGAGCGGGCGATCTTCGCGCCGCCGCCGGGCCGCAGCTCGATGGCGTGCACGACCGTGCCGGTCGGGATGTTGCGCAGCGGCAGGTTGTTGCCGGCCTTGATGTCGGCGCGGGCGCCGGCCTCGACCGGGTCGCCCTGCCGCAGCCGCGACGGCGCGAGGATGTAGCGCTTCTCGCCGTCGGCGTAGTGCAGCAGCGCGATCCGGGCGGTGCGGTTGGGGTCGTACTCGATGTGCGCGACCTTGGCCGGCACCCCGTCCTTGTCCGACCGGCGGAAGTCGATGAGCCGGTAGGCGCGCTTGTGGCCGCCGCCCTGGTGGCGCACCGTGATGCGGCCGTGGGCGTTGCGCCCGCCCTTGGAGTGCAGCGGCCGCACCAGCGACTTCTCCGGCTCGTCGCGGGTGACCTCGACGAAGTCGGATACCGACGAGCCGCGACGTCCCGGTGTCGTCGGCTTGTACTTGCGGATGGCCATGTCGCCCTCAGTCCCTTATCTGTGTGCCGGTCAGGAGACCGGACCGCCGAAGATCTCGATCCGGTCGCCCTGCACGAGGCTCACGATCGCGCGCTTGGTGTCGTTGCGCTTGCCGTAGCCGGTGCGGGTGCGCTTGCGCTTGCCCTGCCGGTTGCTCGTGTTGACGTTGACCACGCGGACGCTGAAGACCTGCTCCACCGCGATCTTGATCTGGGTCTTGTTGGCGTCCGGGCGCACGAGGAACGTGTACTTGTTCTCGTCGAGCAGCCCGTAGCTCTTCTCCGAGATCACCGGAGCGAGCAGCACGTCGCGCGGGTCGGGTATCACTTCTGCTCCTCTTCAGCACTCGGCGTCTGGTCGCCGGGCGTCTCGGCGCTGGCCTTGCCGCCCAGGAACGCCTCCAGCGAGGCCTTGGTGAAGACGACGTCGTCGCTGACCAGCACGTCGTAGGTGTTGAGCTGGCCCGGGTCGATCAGGTGCACGCCGGGCACGTTGCGCAGGCTCTTCCAGGTCAACAGGTCGAGCCGGTCGACGACCACGAGGAGGTGCCGCGACTCGGCGACCGACCGCAGGACGGCCAGGGCCGACTTGGTGGACGGGGAGTCCCCCTCCACCAGCGCGGTGACCACGTGCACCCGGCTCGCGCGGGCCCGGTCCGACAGTGCTCCGCGCAGCGCAGCCGCCTTCATCTTCTTCGGCGTCTTCTGGCTGTAGTTGCGGGGCGTCGGCCCGTGCACGATGCCGCCACCGGCGAACTGCGGAGCCCGGGTGGAACCCTGCCGGGCCCGGCCGGTGCCCTTCTGCCGGTAGGGCTTCGCGCCGCCGCCGCGGACGTCGCCACGCGTCTTGCTGCTGGCGGTGCCCTGCCGGGCCGCGGCGAGCTGGCCGACCACGACCTGGTGCATCAGGGCGACGTTCGCCTGCGCGTCGAAGATCTCCGCGGGCAGCTCGACACTGCCGTCGGCCGCACCGGCGGGCGTACGGACCTCCACGGTGCGAGTAGTTGCCTCGCTCATCGCGGCACCCCACCCTTCGCCAGATCGGCCTTCACTGCGGTGCGCACCATGACCAGCCCGCCGTTCGGGCCAGGTACGGCGCCCTTGATCAGGAGCAGCCCGTTCTCGGCGTCAACCTTGTGCACGGTCAGGCCGAGCACAGTCGTGCGCTCGTGGCCCATCCGGCCGGCCATCCGCACGCCCTTGAAGACGCGTCCTGGAGTGGCGCAGCCGCCGATGGAGCCCGGCGAGCGGTGCTTGCGCTGGGTGCCGTGGGAGGCGCTGAGGCCGTGGAAACCGTGCCGCTTCATGACGCCGGCGGTTCCCTTGCCCCTGCTGGTGCCGATCACGTCGACCGTCACGCCGGCGTCGAAGACGTCCGCGCCGATCTCCTGACCGACCTCGTAGTCGGCGGCGTGGTCGGTGCGCAGCTCCGCGATGTGCCGGCGCGGAGTGACCCCGGCCTTGGCGAAATGCCCGGTGACCGGCTTGGTCACCTTCCGGGGATCGATCGCGCCGAACGCGAGCTGCACGGCCGAGTAGCCGTCCTTGTCGGGGGTGCGTACCTGGGTCACCAGGCACGGCCCGGCCTTGACGACGGTCACCGGGACGATCCGGTTGTTGTCGTCGAAGACCTGGGTCATGCCGAGCTTTTCGCCCAGAACGCCCTTGATCTCGTGAGCCATGAGAGTCCGCGCCCCTACTGAATGTTCACGTCGACGCTGGCGGGCAGATCGATGCGCATGAGGGCATCGACCGTCTTCGGCGTCGGGTCGACGATGTCGATGAGCCGCTTGTGCGTGCGCATCTCGAAGTGTTCGCGGCTGTCCTTGTACTTGTGCGGTGAGCGGATGACGCAGTAGACGTTCTTCTCGGTCGGCAGCGGCACAGGGCCGACGACCCGCGCGCCGGTGCGCGTCACGGTGTCGACGATCTTGCGTGCCGATGCGTCGATCGCCTCGTGGTCGTAGGCCTTGAGCCGGATGCGGATCTTCTGTCCCGCCATGTCATCCTCGCTGTCGCTGGCCGCTGGTCAGTGGCCGTTGTCGGTGCCGCTCTTCGGGTGGCGCTCCGCGACCGGCGATGGCGGCCGGGTGGCCACCATCGCCGGATACGGACTAGTTGTCGATCTTGATGACCCGACCGGCCCCCACGGTCCGGCCGCCTTCGCGGATCGCGAAGCGCAGGCCTTCCTCCATGGCGATCGGCTGGATCAGCTCGACCTTCATCTCGGTGTTGTCACCCGGCATCACCATTTCGGTGCCCTCGGGGAGGGTCACCACGCCGGTGACGTCGGTGGTGCGGAAGTAGAACTGCGGCCGGTAGTTGTTGAAGAACGGCGTGTGCCGGCCACCCTCGTCCTTGGACAGGATGTAGACCTGGCCCTGGAACGCGGTGTGCGGCGTGATCGAGCCGGGCTTGTTGACGACCTGGCCGCGCTCGACGTCCTCGCGCTTGGTGCCGCGCAGCAGCAGCCCGACGTTGTCGCCGGCCTGGCCCTGGTCGAGCAGCTTGCGGAACATCTCGACGCCGGTGACGGTCGTCGTCTGCTTCGCTTCCTTCATGCCGATGATCTCGACGGTCTCGTTGACCTTGACCACGCCACGCTCGACCCGGCCGGTCACGACGGTGCCGCGGCCGGTGATCGTGAAGACGTCCTCGATGGGCATGAGGAACGGCCGGTCGATGTCGCGCACCGGCTCGGGGATCGACTCGTCGACGGCGGCCATGAGCTCCATGACCTTCTCGCTCCACTCGGCGTCACCCTCGAGCGCCTTGAGCGCCGACACCCGCACGATCGGCAGGTCGTCACCCGGGAACTCGTACTCGCTGAGCAGCTCGCGGACCTCGAGCTCGACGAGCTCGAGGATCTCCTCGTCGTCGACCATGTCGGCCTTGTTCAGCGCGACCACGATGTAGGGCACGCCGACCTGACGAGCGAGCAGCACGTGCTCCTTCGTCTGGGGCATCGGCCCGTCGGTGGCCGCGACCACGAGGATCGCGCCGTCCATCTGGGCCGCGCCGGTGATCATGTTCTTGATGTAGTCGGCGTGACCGGGACAGTCGACGTGGGCGTAGTGCCGCTTCTCGGTCTGGTACTCGACGTGCTGTACCGAGATCGTGATGCCGCGCTGACGCTCTTCTGGTGCGTTGTCGATCTTGTCGAACGGCGAGAACTCGTTGAGGTCCGGATACTTGTCGTGCAGGACCTTGGTAATCGCTGCGGTCAGCGTGGTCTTGCCGTGGTCGATGTGACCGATGGTGCCGATGTTGACGTGCGGCTTCGTCCGCTCGAACTTCGCCTTCGCCACTGGGTTCCTCCTGTGGACTGGTTCTTCGTACGCCCTATGACGTGCTGACGGGGATCTGGCCCGGCTTGTCGCCAGTGGCCTTCGCGATATCTGGTGCTGAGCTCCGGGAGCCCTTGGACAATGTGCTCACTCTCCCGTCGCCTTCGCGATGATCTCCTTGGCGACGCTCTGGGGAACCGCCGCGTAGGAGTCAAATTGCATGCTGTAACTCGCCCGGCCCTGGGTCCGCGACCGCAGGTCGCCGACGTAGCCGAACATCTCGGACAACGGCACGAGCGCGCGGACGACACGGCTGCCGGTGCGCTCCTCCATCGCCTGGATGCTGCCCCGGCGGGAGTTGAGGTCGCCGATGACATCACCCATGTAGTCCTCGGGCGTGACGACCTCGACGGCCATCATCGGCTCGAGGAGCACGGGGTCGGCACGGCGTGCCGCCTCCTTGAGCACCATCGAACCGGCGATCTTGAACGCCATCTCGGACGAGTCGACCTCGTGGTACTGGCCGTCGAGCAGGGTCAGCTTGATCCCGACGAGCGGGTAGCCCGCCAGAATGCCGTAGCCCATGGCCTCCTGCGCGCCCTGGTCCACCGACGGGATGTACTCCCGCGGGATCCGGCCGCCGGTGACCTTGTTCTCGAACTCGTACGTCGCACCCTCGGCGCCGGTGTCCAGCGGCTCGAGCGAGACGACGACCTTCGCGAACTGGCCCGATCCACCCGTCTGCTTCTTGTGCAGGTAGTCGATCTTCTCCACCGTCCGGCGGATGGTCTCGCGGTAGGCCACCTGCGGCTTGCCGACGTTGGCCTCGACCTTGAACTCCCGACGCATCCGGTCGACGAGGACCTCGAGGTGGAGCTCGCCCATCCCCTTGATGATCGTCTGGCCGGTCTCGTCGTCGAGGAACACCTGGAAGGTCGGGTCCTCCTCGGCGAGCTTCTGGATCGCCGTGGACAGCTTCTCCTGGTCGCCCTTGGTCTTGGGCTCGATGGCCACCGAAATGACCGGCTCGGGGAAGGTCATCGACTCCAGGATCACCGGGTGGTCACCGTCGGAGAGGGTGTCGCCGGTGGTGGTCTGCTTCAGACCCGCCACCGCCACGATCTGTCCAGCACCCACGCCGGCGCGCTCTTCGCGCTTGTTGGCGTGCATCTGGTAGATCTTGCCGATCCGCTCCTTGCGGTCCTTCGTGGAGTTCAGGACCGCAGACCCGGTGGTCACCTGACCGGAGTAGACCCGGATGTAGGTGAGCTTGCCGAGGTGCTGATCGGTCTGGACCTTGAAGGCCAGCGCGGAGAACGGCTCGCTCTCGTCGGCGTGCCGGAGTACCTCGGTCTCGCCGTCGAGCGCGGTGCCGCGGATCGACTCCACGTCCAGCGGGCTGGGCAGGTAGTCGACGACCGCGTCGAGCATCGGCTGGACACCCTTGTTCTTGAACGCCGAGCCGCACAGCACCGGAGTGAGTGCGCTCGCGATCGTGGCCCGGCGGATGCCGGCCCGGATGTCGTCGATGGTGATGGAGTCCTCGTCGGTGAGGTAGGCCTCCATGACCTCGTCGTCGTTCTCGGCGAGGGTCTCCACGAGCTTGTGCCGCCACTCCTGGGCCTGCTCGACGAGCTCGGCCGGGATGTCGACGGTCTCGTAGTTGGCGCCCTTGTCCTCGCTGTTCCAGCGCAGGCCCTTCATCGTGATGAGGTCGATGATGCCGACGAAGTCGGCCTCGGTGCCCCAGGGCAGCTGCAGGACCAGCGGGACGGCATGGAGCCGGGTGACGATCATGTCGACGGTGCGGAAGAAGTCCGCGCCGACCCGGTCCATCTTGTTGACGAAGCACATCCGCGGCACGGCGTACTTGTCCGCCTGCCGCCAGACGTTCTCCGTCTGCGGCTCGACGCCGGCGACCGCGTCATAGACCGCGACCGCGCCGTCGAGGACGCGCAGGGACCGCTCGACCTCGACCGTGAAGTCGACGTGGCCGGGCGTGTCGATGATGTTGATGGTGTGGTCGCGCCAGGAGGTCTTCGTCGCGGCCGACGTGATCGTGATGCCGCGCTCCTGCTCCTGCTCCATCCAGTCCATCGTCGCGGCGCCTTCGTGCACCTCGCCGATCTTGTAGTTGATCCCCGTGTAGTAGAGGATCCGCTCGGTCGTGGTGGTCTTGCCCGCGTCGATATGAGCCATGATCCCGATGTTGCGGGTCGTGGCGAGCGTGTGCTCGACGGTGGTAGCCACTGCGATTCGTCTCTCTTCGTTCTGGTGGTGGAACGCGCCGCCAGCGGCGGTGCGTGCCGCCCGCTACCAGCGGTAGTGGGCGAAGGCCTTGTTGCTCTCGGCCATCTTGTGGGTGTCCTCGCGGCGCTTGACGCTCGCCCCGAGGCCGTTGCTCGCATCGAGCAGCTCGTTCATGAGCCGCTCGGTCATGGTCTTCTCGCGGCGCGCCCGGCTGTACTGGATCAACCAGCGCAGCGCCAGCGTGGTGCTCCGCGAGGGACGGACCTCGACCGGCACCTGGTAGGTGGCGCCACCGACCCGGCGGCTGCGCACCTCCAGCGTCGGCTTGACGTTGTCCAGTGCCCGCTTGAGGGTGACCACGGGGTCGGAGCCGCTTTTGTCCCGGGCGCCTTCGAGCGCTCCATACACAATGCGTTCGGCGACCGATCTCTTCCCACCGGTCAGCACCTTGTTGATCAAGCTCGTCACCAGCGGCGACCCGTAGACCGGGTCGATGACGACAGGACGGCGCGCCGCCGGACCCTTGCGAGGCATTAGCTCTTCTCCTTCTTCGCGCCGTAACGACTGCGGGCCTGCTTGCGGTTACGGACACCCTGGGTGTCCAGCGAGCCGCGGATGATCTTGTAGCGCACCCCGGGCAGGTCCCGGACCCGGCCACCACGGACCAGGACGATCGAGTGCTCCTGCAGGTTGTGCCCGACGCCCGGGATGTAGGCCGTGACCTCCACCCCGCTCGTCAGCCGGACCCGGGCGACCTTGCGGAGCGCCGAGTTGGGCTTCTTAGGCGTCGTGGTGAAGACGCGGGTGCACACCCCGCGGCGCTGGGGGCTGCCCTTGAGCGCGGCGGTCTGGGTCTTTCCCAGCTTGTCCTGGCGGCCCTTGCGGACCAGCTGCTGGATAGTGGGCATGAGCGGCCTGCGTCTCCCTCATCGAACTCGTTCTCGTGTCGTCGCCTGACAGGCTGCCTACCGACCCCCGCGGTCGGGTGTGTCGCCCGGACCGCAGCCCACTCACATCGAATCGAGAGGGTGGACCAGTAGGCTCACGCGGCCGCGACCGAGGCCGGGCGCGCGGGACGGCCCGGATGAACCCGGGCACGAGGATCAAGGCTACTGGACTGCGCGGCAGCGGTCAAAGCAGGGGGTCGGGGCGGGCGCCGAGCACCCGAAAGGCCCGCCGCGAGCCCACCCGTTCGGTCGGCCAGCCGGCCTCCCCGAGCCAGCGCTGCAGCGAGTCCGACCCCAGGTGCTTCTGCACGACAAGGTACGCCGCACCGTCGCCGGCCAGGCGGGCCAGCCAGTGCCGGAGCAGGTCGTGCAGGGCGTCCTTCCCGATCCGGATCGGCGGGTTGGACCAGATGGCCGCGAACCGCACCTGCCCCGGCACCTCGTCCGGGCCGCACACCCGCACGTTGGAGAGGCCCGCCGCGGCGGCGTTGTCCGCGCACAGCCGGCGGGCCCGTTCGTTGACGTCGACCGCCCAGACGGTGGCCCCCGGCGCCCGGGCGGCCATCGTCAGCGCGATCGGCCCGTAGCCGCAGCCGAGGTCGAGCAGGTCGCCCCCGGCCGGCGGGCGGGGCACCAGGTCGAGCAGCACGGCCGTGCCGGGGTCGAGGCGGTCCGCAGAGAACACGCCGCGGTCGGTCGCCAGTGTGAGGTCCCGGCCGTCGACCGGGACCGTCACCGTGCCGGCCCGGTGCCCGGCCCCCGGCTCCTGGTCGAAGTAATGCGACACACCGCGAGTCTAGGAACGCCGCCCGTGGAGGACGACGCGACAGGAGACATGGCAGCGGACACGCCAGGGGCCGGGCACCCGATGGATGCCCGGCCCCTGGTCCTGCGCTGCGTCGACGGCTACCGGTTGTACTCGTTGCGGTAGTCGAAGTCGTCCAGCGGGACGGCCTGCCCGCCGCTGTTGCCGAAGGTCGAGCCGTCGTAGTACTCGCCCTCGCCGTACCCCGGCATGGAGTAGACCTGGGCGCGCGCCTCCTCGGTGGGCTCGACCCGGATGTTGCGGTAGCGGCTGATGCCGGTACCGGCCGGGATGAGCTTGCCGATGATGACGTTCTCCTTCAGACCGACCAGCGAGTCGCTCTTGGCCTGGATCGCCGCGTCGGTGAGCACCCGCGTCGTCTCCTGGAACGACGCCGCGGACAGCCACGACTCGGTGGCCAGCGAGGCCTTGGTGATGCCCATGAGCACCGGCCGGCCGGAGGCCGGGTCGCCGCCCTCGGCCACCACCCGACGGTTCTCCCCCTCGAACTGGGTGCGCTCGGCGAGCGAACCGGGGAGGAACTCGGTGGCACCGGAGTCGATGACCGTCACCCGCTTGAGCATCTGGCGGACGATGACCTCGATGTGCTTGTCGTGGATCTGCACACCCTGCGACCGGTAGACCTCCTGGACCTCGCGGACCAGGTGCAGCTGCACCTCGCGCGGACCCATCACCCGCAACACCTCGTGCGGGTCGACGGCGCCCTCGGTCAGCTGCTGACCGACGTCGACGTGACCGTCGTCGGAGACCCGGAGCCGGGCCCGGCGGCTGATCTTGTCGTAGACCACCTCTTCGCTGCCGTCATCGGGAACGATGACGATCTTCAGCGCCTTGTCGGTCTCCTCGATGCGGATCCGGCCGCTGACGTCGGCGATCGGCGCCTTGCCCTTGGGAACCCGGGCCTCGAACAGCTCGACGACCCGCGGAAGGCCGTGCGTGATGTCCTCACCGGACACACCGCCGGTGTGGAACGTCCGCATGGTCAGCTGCGTGCCGGGCTCGCCGATCGACTGGGCGGCGATGATGCCGACCGCCTCGCCGACGTCGACGAGCTTGCCGGTCGCCAGCGAACGGCCGTAGCAGACCGCACAGCAGCCGAGCGCCGACTCGCAGGTCAGCACGCACCGCACCCGGACCGAGGTGACCCCGCCCGCGACCAGCTGGTCGATGACGACGTCGCCGAGGTCGGTGCCGCCGGGGACGACGACGTTGCCCTTGGCGTCGGTCGCGTCCTCGGCGAGGGAGCGCGCGTAGAGACTCGTCTCCACGTGCGGGTCCTTCACCAACGACCCGTCCGGCTGGGTGTGCGCGATCGTCATGGCGACGCCGCGATCCGTGCCGCAGTCCTCCTCGCGGATGATCACGTCCTGGCTGACGTCGACCAGCCGCCGGGTGAGGTACCCGGAGTCGGCCGTCCGCAGCGCGGTGTCGGCCAGCCCCTTACGGGTGCCGTGCGTGGAGATGAAGTACTCCAGCACGGACAGGCCCTCACGGAAGTTGGTCTTGATCGGCCGGGGAATGATCTCGCCCTTGGGGTTGGCGACGAGTCCCTTCATGCCGGCCAGCTGCCGGACCTGCATCATGTTTCCGGCCGCACCCGAGTGCACCAGCAGGTAGAGCGGGTTGTCGGCAGGGAAGCCGGCCTCCATCTCCTTGCCGACCTCGTTGGTGGCGCGGTTCCAGATCTCCACCAGCTCCTGGCGGCGCTCCTCGTCGGTGATCACACCGCGCTCGTACTGACGCTGGACCTTGTCGGCCTGCGTCTCGTAGCGCTCGAGGATCTGCTGCTTGCTCGCCGGGACGACGACGTCGTCGATCGCCACCGTGACACCCGAGCGGGTGGCCCAGTGGTAGCCGGCCTCCTTGAGCGCGTCCAGGGTGGCCGCGACGGTCACCCGGGGGTAGCGCTCGGCGAGGTCGTTGACGATCGCCGCCTGACGCTTCTTCGGCATGTCGTCGTCGACGAACGGGTAGTCCACCGGCAGCGACTCGTTGAACAGCACCCGGCCGAGAGTCGTCTCCAGCCGGAACGGCTGGCCCGCCTCCCAGTCCTCAGGAGGCGTCCACTCCCGCGGCGGAACCGAGTCGCCCGGCATCCGCAGGCTGATCTTCGCCTGCAGATCCAGGGCACCGGCGTCGCGCGCCATGATCGCCTCGGCGACCGAGGAGTAGACCTGGCCCTCGCCGGTGGCGCCGTTCTCGATCCGGCACAGGTAGAACAGCCCGGTGACGAGGTCGAGGCTCGGCATCGCCAACGGCCGCCCGGAGGCGGGCGAGAGGATGTTGTTGCTGGACAGCATCAGGATCCGGGCCTCGGCCTGCGCCTCGGCCGACAGCGGCACGTGCACCGCCATCTGGTCACCGTCGAAGTCGGCGTTGAACGCGGCACACACCAGCGGGTGGAGCTGGATGGCCTTGCCCTCGACCAGCTGCGGCTCGAAGGCCTGGATGCCGAGACGGTGCAGGGTCGGTGCCCGGTTGAGCAGCACCGGGTGGTCGGTGATGACCTCTTCCAGCACGTCCCAGACGACCGGGCGGACCCGCTCCACCATCCGCTTCGCGGACTTGATGTTCTGGGCGTGGTTGAGGTCGACCAGCCGCTTCATGACGAACGGCTTGAACAGCTCGATCGCCATGCCCTTGGGCAGGCCGCACTGGTGCAGCTTGAGCTGCGGCCCGACGACGATCACCGACCGGCCGGAGTAGTCGACCCGCTTACCGAGCAGGTTCTGCCGGAAGCGGCCCTGCTTGCCCTTGAGCATGTCGGAAAGCGACTTGAGCGGGCGGTTGCCCGGTCCGGTGACCGGACGGCCGCGGCGACCGTTGTCGAACAGCGCGTCGACGGCCTCCTGCAGCATCCGCTTCTCGTTGTTGACGATGATCTCGGGCGCACCGAGGTCGAGCAGCCGCTTGAGCCGGTTGTTGCGGTTGATCACCCGGCGGTAGAGGTCGTTGAGGTCGCTCGTGGCGAACCGGCCGCCGTCGAGCTGCACCATCGGGCGCAGGTCCGGCGGGATCACCGGGACGCAGTCGAGCACCATGCCCATCGGCGAGTTGCGCGTGTTGAGGAACGACGCGACGACCTTGAGCCGCTTCAGCGCACGCAGCTTCTTCTGGCCCTTGCCGGACCGGATCGTCTCGCGCAGCAGCTCGCCCTCGGCGTCGAGGTCGAAGGTCTCCAGGAGCTTCTGCAGCGCCTCGGCGCCCATGCCGCCCTCGAAGTACTCACCGAAGCGGTCGCGCAGCTCGCGGTAGAGGCCCTCGTCGGCGATCAGCTGCTTGACCTCGAGCTTGCGGAAGGTGTCGATGACCTCCTCGAGCCGGTCCAGCTCGCGCTGGGCGCGGTCGCGCAGCTGACGCATCTCACGCTCGGAACCTTCGCGCACCTTGCGGCGTACGTCGGCCTTCGCGCCTTCGTTCTCGAGCTCGGCCATGTCGGCTTCGAGCTTCTTCTGCCGCGCCTCGACGTCGGCGTCGCGCTTGTCCTCGATCCGCTTGCGCTCGACGGAGATCTCCGCCTCGACCGTGGACATGTCGCGGTGCCGCGCGTCGGTGTCGACGGCGGTGATGAGGTAGGCGGCGAAGTAGATGATCTTCTCGAGGTCCTTCGGCGCCAGGTCGAGCAGGTAGCCCAACCGGCTGGGGACGCCCTTGAAGTACCAGATGTGCGTGACCGGTGCGGCCAGCTCGATGTGGCCCATCCGCTCGCGGCGGACCTTCGCCCGGGTCACCTCGACGCCGCAGCGCTCACAGATGATGCCCTTGAAGCGGACCCGCTTGTACTTGCCGCAGTAGCACTCCCAGTCCCGGGTGGGGCCGAAGATCTTCTCGCAGAAGAGCCCGTCCTTTTCCGGCTTGAGGGTGCGGTAGTTGATGGTTTCCGGCTTCTTGACCTCGCCGTGCGACCACTGACGGATGTCGTCCGCGGTCGCGAGGCCGATGCGCAGTTCGTCGAAGAAGTTGACGTCCAGCACGTGTGTTGTCCTTTGGTCAGTGAGCGGGTGGCCGGCCGGGGTCGGGCGGCGCAGGCGATCAGCCCGCGCCGCCGTACCCGATCAGCCGTCGACGTCGACGCTGCTCGGCTCGCGCCGGGACAGGTCGATTCCGAGCTCTTCCGCGGCGCGGAAGACGTCTTCGTCGGTGTCCTTCATCTCGATCGAGACGCCGTCGCTGGAGAGCACCTCGACGTTGAGGCACAGCGACTGCAGCTCCTTGAGCAGAACCTTGAACGACTCTGGAATGCCCGGTTCGGGGATGTTCTCCCCCTTGACGATGGCCTCGTAGACCTTGACCCGGCCGAGGACGTCGTCGGACTTGATCGTGAGCAGCTCCTGCAGGGTGTAGGCGGCGCCGTAGGCCTGCATGGCCCAGCACTCCATCTCCCCGAAGCGCTGACCACCGAACTGCGCCTTACCACCCAGCGGCTGCTGGGTGATCATCGAGTACGGGCCGGTGGACCGGGCGTGGATCTTGTCGTCGACCAGGTGCAGCAGCTTGAGCATGTAGATGTGGCCGACCGCCACCGGGTAGGGGAACGGCTCGCCGGTCCGGCCGTCGAGCAGCTTGGCCTTCCCGTCGGTGCCGACCAACTGGTCGCCGTCCCGGTTGGGGAGCGTCGACCCGAGCAGGCCGGCGATCTCCTTCTCCCGGGCACCGTCGAAGACCGGCGTGGCGGCCCGCGTCTGCGGCGCGCCTTCGCGCGCCACCTCGGGCAGCCGTTCGGCCCACTCCGGGTTGCCCTCGACCTTCCACCCCTGCTCGGCGATCCAGCCGAGGTGGGTCTCGAGGATCTGACCGATGTTCATCCGCCGCGGCACGCCGTGCGGGTTGAGCACCATGTCGACCGGCGTCCCGTCCTCGAGGAACGGCATGTCCTCGACGGGCAGGATCTTGCCGATGACGCCCTTGTTGCCGTGCCGGCCGGCGAGCTTGTCGCCGTCCTGCACCTTGCGTCGCTGGGCGACGTAGACCCGCACGAGCTCGTTGACGCCCGGCGGCAGCTCGTCGCCGTCGTCCCGGCTGAACACCCGGACGCCGATGACCTTGCCGCCCTCGCCGTGCGGCACCTTCAGCGAGGTGTCCCGGACCTCCCGGGCCTTCTCACCGAAGATCGCCCGCAGCAGCCGCTCTTCCGGGGTCAGCTCGGTCTCGCCCTTGGGCGTGACCTTGCCGACCAGGATGTCGCCGGTGGCGACGTCGGCGCCGATGCGGATGATGCCGCGCTCGTCGAGGTCGGCGAGCACCTCCTCGGAGACGTTCGGGATGTCCCGGGTGATCTCCTCCGGCCCGAGCTTGGTGTCCCGGGCGTCGACCTCGTACTCCTCGACGTGGATCGAGGTGAGGACGTCGTCCTGGACCAGGCGCTGCGACAGGATGATCGCGTCTTCGTAGTTGTGGCCCTCCCACGGCATGAACGCCACGAGCAGGTTCTTGCCGAGCGCCATCTCGCCGTCTTCGGTGCAGGGACCGTCGGCGACGACCTGGCCCTCCTCGACGCGGTCGCCCTCGTTGACGATCGGGCGCTGGTTGATGCAGGTGCCCTGGTTGGACCGGCGGAACTTGTGCAGCCGGTAGGTCTGCCGGGTGCCGTCGTCGGCCATCACGGTCAGGTAGTCGGCGGACATGTCCTCGACCACGCCGGCCTTGCGGGCGACGACCACGTCACCGGCGTCGACCGCGGCGCGCAGCTCCATGCCGGTGCCCACCACGGGCGCCTCGCTGCGCAGCAGCGGAACTGCCTGGCGCTGCATGTTGGCGCCCATCAGTGCCCGGCTGGCGTCGTCGTGCTCCAGGAACGGGATCATCGCCGTGGCGACCGACACCATCTGGCGCGGCGACACGTCCATGTAGTCGACCCCGGTCGGGTCGATCAGGTCGACCTCGCCACCCTTCTTGCGGACCAGCACCTTCTCCTCGACGAAGTGGTTCTTCTCATCGAGGGGGGCGTTGGCCTGGGCGATGACGTGCCGGTCTTCCTCGTCGGCCGTCAGGTAGTCGATCTGGTCGGTGACCCGGCCCTTGACGACCTTGCGGTAGGGCGTCTCGACGAACCCGAACGGGTTGACCCGGGCGAACGTCGACAGCGAGCCGATCAGGCCGATGTTCGGGCCCTCCGGCGTCTCGATCGGGCACATCCGGCCGTAGTGGGACGGGTGGACGTCGCGGACCTCGAAGCCGGCCCGCTCCCGGGACAGACCGCCCGGCCCGAGCGCCGAGAGCCGGCGCTTGTGGGTCAGGCCCGCGAGCGGGTTGGTCTGGTCCATGAACTGCGACAGCTGCGACGTCCCGAAGAACTCCTTGATGGACGCCACGACAGGGCGGATGTTGATCAGGGTCTGCGGCGTGATCGCCTCGACGTCCTGGGTGGTCATCCGCTCCCGGACGACCCGCTCCATGCGGGAGAGCCCGACCCGGACCTGGTTCTGGATCAGCTCCCCGACGGTGCGCAGCCGGCGGTTGCCGAAGTGGTCGATGTCGTCGACCTCGTAGCCGTCCTCACCGGCGTGCAGCCGGACGACGTACTCGATCGTGCCGAGGATGTCGTCCTCGGTCAGCACGCCCCGCGTGGTCGGCAGGTCGAGCTCGAGCTTCTTGTTGACCTTGTACCGGCCGACCTTGGCCAGGTCGTAACGCTTGGCGTTGAAGAACAGGTTGTCCAGCAGCGTCTGCGCGCTCTCCCGCGTCGGCGGCTCACCCGGGCGGAGCTTGCGGTAGATGTCGAGCAGCGCCTCGTCCTGGGTGGCGATGTGGTCCTTGTCGAGCGTGGCGATCATCGCCGGGGACCAGGTGAACCGCTCCCGGATGCGCTCCTCGGTCCAGCCGAGGGCCTTGAGCAGCACGGTGACCGGCTGGCGGCGCTTGCGGTCGATCCGCACGCCGACGGTGTCGCGCTTGTCGACGTCGAACTCGAGCCAGGCGCCCCGGCTCGGGATGACCTTGCAGCTGAAGACGTCCTTGTCCGACGTCTTGTCGAGGGCCTTGTCGAAGTAGACCCCCGGCGACCGGACGAGCTGGGACACGACGACCCGCTCGGTGCCGTTGATGATGAAGGTGCCCTTGCTGGTCATCATGGGGAAGTCACCCATGAAGACGGTCTGGCTCTTGATCTCCCCGGTGGAGTTGTTCATGAACTCCGCCGTGACGAACAGCGGAGCCGAGTAGGTCATGTCCTTGTCCTTGCACTCCTCCTCCGGCGCCTTCACGTCCTCGAAGCGCGGGTTGGAGAAGGACAGGGACATGGATCCCGAAAAGTCCTCGATCGGGGAGATCTCGCCGAGAATCTCCTCGAGGCCGCTTGCGATGTCCTCCTCGACGCGGGTACGCCAGGACTCGGCGCCGATCAGCCAGTCGAAGGAACCGGTCTGCAGGGCGAGAAGGTTCGGGACTTCGAGCGGCTCACGGATCTTGGCGAAGGAGATCCGGGGCGGTGCGCCGGGAATACTGGACGGGGCTTGCAGAGTGGTCTGGGCGGAGCGGGAGACTGCCAAGATGTGTCCTTCCGAGGACATGCGCCGGCTGTTCGCGCGCAGCCCAGACGGTCCGCGTCAAGCGGACAGCAGAAATGAGGGCAGCGCAAACTAGCAGTGTAGCCACAGCCGCCACTGCTGTCGAGGCGCGCCCCAAATTACGGCGCCGATTCGAGTCACCGTGAGAACTAGCCTGACTCCGCGCGGGCGGATCGTCAAGCATTTCCCCACCGGATTCCGGCGCTGGATTCGGACACCGCGGGTGATGGACGGCATACCGGGCCTGGACCGACCTCGGGGGTGGCCACCGGCGTACCGGCGGCCACCCCTCGAGATGCAGTCCGAGATCCCGCCGCGGTCGAGGCGGCAGGACCCGGCCCGGGTGTGGCCGGTGGTCGGTTACTTGACCGAAACGGTGGCGCCGGCCTTCTCGAGGGCCTCCTTGGCCTTCTCGGCGCCTTCCTTGTTGACCTTCTCCAGCACGGGCTTGGGGGCGCCGTCGACGAGATCCTTGGCCTCCTTCAGGCCCAGGCTCGTGAGCGACCGCACCTCCTTGATGACCTGGATCTTCTTGTCGCCGGCGCCCTCGAGGATCACGTCGAACTCGTCCTGCTCGGCGGGCGCCTCGGCCTCACCGGCGGCCGCGGGGGCCGCGGCGGCGGCGGCCACCGGGGCGGCGGCGGTGACGTCGAACGTCTCTTCGAACTGCTTCACGAACTCGGACAGCTCGAGCAGCGTCATGTCCTTGAACTGGTCGAGCAGGTCGTCGGTGCTCATCTTCGCCATGGTTGCGGCGTTCCTTCCTACGGTGTGCCGTGGGTCGATCCCGGGCGGCGTGGGTGGACGGGCGTCAGCCCGCGGTGTCGGTCGGCGCCTCGGCCGGAGCGGCGTCGGCAGCAGCCTCGGCCGGAGCGGAGTCGGCAGCGGTGGCGTCGGCCGGGGGGGCCTCGGCGGTCTCGGCTGCGGTGTCGTCGGCTGCGGTGTTCTCTGCAGGGAGCTTCTCCTGCAGTGCCGCGGCCAGCCGCGCCATCTGCGAGAGCGGGGCCTGGAAGAGCCCAGCCGCCTTGGACAGGTTCGCCATCATCGCCCCGGCGAGCTTGCCGAGTAGCACCTCGCGGGACTCGAGGTCGGCCAGCCGGCCGATCTCCTGCGCGGACAGCGGCGTGCCGTCGACCACTCCGCCCTTGATGATCAGGGTCGGATTGGCCCGGGCGAAGTCACGCAGTCCCTTGGCCGCCTCGACCGGGTCACCCTGGACGAAGGCGATAGCCGTCGGACCGCTGAGCAGCTCCCCGAGTTCGGCGAGACCGGCATCGCCGGCAGCCCGCCTCGTCAGGGTGTTCTTGACCACGGCGTACGTCGTGGTGGACCCGAGGTCCCGTCGCAGCTCGGTCAGCTGCGCGGTGGTCAGGCCGCGGTATTCGGTCAGCAGGGCCGCGGACGCGTCACGGAAGCGAGTGCTCAGCTCGGCGACGGCGGCGACCTTGTCGGGTTGCGCCACGGGCCTCCTCTCATCGTCGGGCCGGCATCGACGGGCCCGGGAGAGGCAAAACGCCCCGGCGCAGGGCACGGGGCGCAAGACGGTGCGGGACGCACCGCTCAACTCCGTCCATCCTGCGCGGGCCGCCCCGGAGGGACCTTCGGCCGGGCGTGCCCGGCAACCAGCGGTCTTCGGTTGGATCGTCAATCAGCGTACGTGGTGGTGACCCCCGG
>DASXJE010000187.1 GCA_036497565.1 Mycobacteriales bacterium | reverse complement strand
CGGGTCGGCGGCCGGGCGGAGCTCAACGCGGTGCACGGGTGGCGGCCGAGCTGGCGGCAGTACCTGGACTGGCTGGCGGCGGAGCTGTCCGACCTCGGCGTCGCCGTCCGGTGTGGGGCGGCCGGCTCCATGGCCGAGGTGCTGGCGTCGGCGCCGTCGGTCGTCATCGTCGCGACCGGGTCGCGGCCGCGGTCGATGTCCGGCATGTCCCTGGTGGACGCCGACGAGGTGATCGCGTCGCCGCCCCCGGTCCGGGCCGACGGGCTCGCGGTGGTGATCGACGACGACGGCGGGTTCGTCGCGCCGACCGCCGTGGCCGCGCTCGCCGAGCAGGGCTGGTCGGTCACCATCGCCACCCCTCTGCCGGCGCTGGCGGCCGAGGTCGACGCCACCCAGATCCGCTTCGTGCACGAGCGCCTGGCCAAGGCCGCCCCCACCGTCATCCCCGACGTGCGGCTGCTGCCCGAACCCGGCGGGGACGTGGTGCTGGAGCACGTGCTGACCGGCGCCATCCGAACACTCCGGTCACCGGGGATCGTCGTCGTCGCCGGGCACCGCCAGGCCGAGAACGGACTGCGCGCCGAGCTGCTGGCCGCCCGCCCGGAGCTGGACGTGCGGCTGGTCGGCGACGCGCTCGCGCCGCGCGGGTTCGACGCCGCCACCGCCGACGGTGCCCTCACGGGTGCCGCGATCGACTGAGCCGGCTTACGGGATGAGGCGGGGCGCGCCGGTCTGCTCGGCCGACGCCGGGAGCCCGTTCGCCTCGAGGATCTTGGTGATGGTGCCGTCCTTGTGCAGCTCGGCGATCGTCTCGTCGAAGGCCTTGAGCATGTCCTGGTTGTCCTTCGCCATCGGGAACGTGGCCTGCGCCGCCTCCTTCGACGCCGCGACCCGGTCGTCGGCCTGGGCCACCAGGACCTTCGTGGCGACGCCCTTGTGGGTGAAGAGCGCCGACCCGTAGCTGTCGACGCCGACCTCGATGCGACCGGCCTTGAGGTCCTGGTTCATGTCGACCGCGGAGGGGTAGAGGCGCAGGCTGTCGCCGAGTACCTGCTGCAGGTCCTTGACCCACAGGTACCCGTCGACCGTGCCGACCTTCTTGCCCTGCAGCTGCGTCACGCTGGACAAGCCGGCGTCGGAGACGATGCCCATCTGGTCGAGGTAGAGCGGGGCGGACAGGTTCACGACCTTGGAACGGGGCACGGTCCGGTACCAGTCGCCGATGGCGAGGTCGGCGCGGCCCTGCTGCACGCTCGGGATGAGCGATGCGGTGTTGCCGGCCTGCGCGGTGATCGTCAGGCACTCGCGCTTGGCGATCTCCCGGAGGACGTCGGCGTCGACCCCGCTCATCCCGTCGGGTCCGGTCGTCATCGCGTAGGGCGGCAGGTCGTACACGCCGACGGTCAGCGTGCCCTTCTCGATCGTCGAGAACTGGTGCTTCGGCGTGCAGTTGCCGGCGGCCTCGGTGCCACCACCGCCGCCACCGCACGCGGTGGTCAG
>DASXJE010000186.1 GCA_036497565.1 Mycobacteriales bacterium | reverse complement strand
GCCGCCGAACCCGCAGCAGGTGTCGGAGTCCGGGAGATCGACCAGATCGATCCCGCGGACCGCCCGCAGCAGTCGGGTCGGCTTGTCACCGACCCTGATCAGCCGGGCCGAGTGGCAGGTCGGGTGATACGTGACGCGGTGCGGATAGTAGGCGCCGACGTCGGTGACTCCCAGGACGTCGACGAGGAGCTCGGACAGCTCGTAGGTCTTCGCCGCGACACGAGCCACGTCGCCGGCCAGCGTCGGGTCGCCCGACTCGGCCGCCAGGCGGGCGTGCTGGTCGCGGACCATCCCGACGCACGAGCCGGACGGACAGACCACGGCGTCGTACGGCGCGAAGGTCTCGGCATAACGCCGGACCAGTGCGTAGGCCTCCGGCCGGTAGCCGGTGTTGACGTGCATCTGACCGCAGCAGGTCTGCGCCATCGGGAAATCGACGTCGTGGCCGAGCCGCTCGAGCAGCCGCACCACGGCCTTGCCGGTGTCCGGGAACGCCGTGTCGTTGACGCAGGTGAGGAACAAGCCGATGCGCATCAGGCTCCACCTCGGGCGTCGTCTTGGGCACTGCAGACGGTCCATACCCTAGTGCGGGCCCCGGTGGACGGGGCGCGGGTGGGCCACCAAGCTGGAGAGACACGTCGCCGAGATCAGGAGAGAGCCATGAGTGGGCCTGCGGTGGTCAAGGCGCTGAGTGGCGTCGTCCTGGACAGTGTCGAGCCACCGGCTCTGGCCCGCTTCTACGCCGAGCTGCTGGGCTGGGAGATCGCGGTCGAGGACGCGACCTGGGTGATCCTCAAGGGGCCCGGCGACGGCACGCACCTGTCGTTCCAACTCGAACCAGAATTGCAGCGCCCGAGATGGCCCTCGACCCGCGCCGACCAGCAGATGATGATCCACCTTGACTTCCTGGTCGAGGATTTGGCGGCGGCGGTGGGCAAGGTGACCGAACTCGGCGGGACCCTGGCCGACCACCAGCCGCAGGAGCACGTGCGGGTATGCGCCGACCCGGAGGGTCACGTCTTCTGCCTGTTTCTCGAATAGTCGCGGCAACTTGGGCGAGCTTTTGCCGTGCCGAGAGATGACACGCCGACCGCCTGGCGCGGGTCATCGGAATTCTTCCGGCACAGCTACGGTGGCTTTCTACGGTGTCGGCTGTTGCATGGGCGACCGTCGAGTATGCGGATCTTGAAAGACCGATCGGTCCATAGCCAGCGCAGGTCCGTTACCTCGGGGGGAATCACCATGACCGCCAGTGGCGTCACGGTCAGGGGAAGCGACTTCGCCGGCCTGAGCCGCGAAATCCGGGCGGCGCGTCTGCTGGAACGGCGACGCGGCAACTACGCGGTACGTATCGGCGTCACCGTCGCGGCCCTTGCCGCGGCATGGTGGGCCTTTGTGTGGGTCGGCGATTCGTGGTTGCAGACGATCGTCGCCGCAGTGATGGGTCTGGTGTGCACCCAGGTCGCGTTTCTGGGCCACGACGGTGGTCACCAGCAGGTGGCCCGCTCCAAGCGCATGAACCGCGCGCTCGGCGTCGTCGCCGCGAACCTGCTCGTGGGACTGAGCTACGGCTGGTGGGTCGACAAGCACAACCGCCACCACTCCCATCCCAATCACGAGGGCTACGACCCGGATATCGGCGAGGGACTGCTCGTCTTCACCACCGATCAGGCGGAGCTGCGCGCGGGCCGGGTGGGGTGTTTCATCACCCGTCATCAGGCGTGGCTGTTCTTCCCGCTCCTGACGCTCGAGGGTCTCAATCTGCACGTGCAGAGCGCGAGCTGGCTTAGGAAGGGCGATGCCCGGCGTCATCGGCGTACCGAAATCGCCTTCCTCGCAGTCCACGTGGTCGCATACCTCGGTGCGGTGCTTTTCGTGCTCTCTCCGGTGAAGGCGCTCGTGTTCGTCGCCATCCATCAAGCAGTGTGGGGCTTCTACATGGGCTGCTCCTTCGCCCCCAACCACAAGGGAATGCCGACGGTACCGGCCGACCGGGACATCGACTTTCTTCGTCGTCAGGTGCTGACCAGTCGCAATGTGCGTGGTGGCTGGTTGACGGACTTCGTGCTCGGCGGGCTGAATTACCAGGTCGAGCACCACCTTTTTCCGAGTATGCCGCGGGCCAGCCTGCGCAAGGCACAGCCGATCGTGCAGGCCTACTGCCGCAGTCTGCATATCGGCTACACCGAGACGAGTCTCGTTGGTTCCTACGCCGCCGCTCTCCGTCACATGCACGCGCTCGGCGCACCACTCCGGGCGGGCGACCAAGGCTGATAGATAACGAGGCCCCGGCCGTCAGTCGAGCAACCGCCGCACCGGTTGCGGTGGTCCGAGGCTTGTGGGTGTCGTCGAGGGCCGCAGATATTCGGTATCGGCCGGCCAGCGGGCGACGTGCTGCGCGCTGGTGTCGGGGTCGTAGCCGATGTAGGTGAGATCGTCGATCTCGACCGCGAAGAGCGTGAACTCACCCACGACGGGCTGCCAGCCGATCTCGGTCTCCACTGCAGCCGCATA
>DASXJE010000185.1 GCA_036497565.1 Mycobacteriales bacterium | reverse complement strand
TAACAGTTGTTCATCAGGACGTGGACGCGGCTCGCCTGGTCGGCGAGCGTGCGCAGCCGCGGGGCCCACTCGGCGAGCTCGGATTCGCTGTAGCGGTAGCCGAACCGGTCGTAGATGTCCTTGCTCTCCCACTTGTCGCTGTGGCCGTGAAAGCGCATCACGGCGAGGTCGGCCGTCGCGGCCACGATCGGCGGCACGGACGACGTGTGGCCCTGCGGCATGTCGACACAGACGTAGGGAACTCCGTAGGAACGCAGGAAGTCCAGCGTCTCGTCGCGGTTGTCCTCCGAGAGCCAGGTCCTGTTGCGGAACTCGACGCAGAAGCCGTAGGGCTCGCACCGTCGCTTGCACTCCAGGATGTAGTGCCGGTTGCGCTTGCCGATGGGGAACCACTGGGGGAACTGGAACAGGACGGCGCCGAGCTTGCCCGCGTCGTGCAGCGGCGTCAGCGCCGAGCAGAACCGCTCCCAGACCTGGTCGACGACGCCCTGGTCGAGGTCCTTGAGATAGACGTTGCGTTTCGACGTCTCCGGCCGCAGGTCCTTGTACAGCGACGCGACCCGGGTCGGATGCTGGGTCAGCAGCGAGAATGCCTTGATGTTGAAGGTGAAGTCCGGCGGCGTCCGCTCCGCCCACAGCTGCGCCGTCCGCTCGGCCGGCGGCGTGTAGTAGGTCGCGTCGACCTCGACCAGCGGGAACTGCTTCGCGTAGTAGTCGAGCCGGGACTGGGCGCTGTCGGCTTCCTTCGGATACCAGCCCGAGGCGAGCAGCGTCTTGTCGGTCCAGGATGCGGTACCCACGAGGATGTCGCTCATAGCTGCCTGTCTACTCCCCGGTACCGACCACCGTGGCCGGAAAGGTCGGCGGATCTCGGCAGGCCCGATGTCGCCGCCTACGATCGAGCCCATGCCGGCCCCCGCCGTGCGCGTGAGCGCACGCAACGCGACGTTCCAGCGCTGGCAGACATTGCTCACCAACCGCACCAAGCGACACCGCGCGGGCGAGTTCGTGGTCCAAGGAGTGCGGCCCATCTCCGCAGCCGTCGAGCACGGCTGGGTCGTCCGGGAGCTGCTCTACGACGCCGGGCGGCCGACGTTGTCCCGATGGGCGCGAGGCCTGCTGGACTCGGTTCCCGCGCGGATCGCAGCGGTCTCCTCCGAGCTGATCGGCGAGCTCGGCGAGAAGGATGCCGACCCGCCGGAACTGCTCGCCGTCGTCGCGATCGCCGACGACGACGTCGATCGGATCCCGGCCCGCGATGACCTGCTCGTGCTCGCCTTCGACCGGCCGAGCAGTCCCGGCAACCTCGGCACCCTGATTCGCTCGGCCGATGCGCTCGGTGCCCACGGGCTGCTCGTCACCGGGCACGCCGCCGACCCCTACGACCCGAGGTCGGTGCGCGCCAGCGTCGGATCGCTCTTCGCGCTCCCCGTCGTCCGGCTCGACTCGCCGGACCTGCTCATCGGGAGGCTGACGGCTCCGGGAGCACGTCTCGAGGTGGTCGGGCTCACCGAGGACGCCACCGACGACCTCGAGCGGTGCGATCTGCGTGGCCCGACCGTGCTTGTCGTCGGTAACGAGGCGACCGGGCTGAGCTCGGCCTGGCGGGCGGCCTGCACCCGGCTCGCCGCCATTCCGATGTCCGGTACGGCGAGTTCGCTCAACGCCGCGACCGCCGGCGGCATCGCGCTCTACGAGGCGGCTCGTCAGCGCGGGTCGGGGTCGTCGTCCGAGCTCCGTACCTGACCGTCGCGTCCGGCGACCACGGCGGCACCGACCCCGAGCAGCGCGAAGGCCGCAGCCATCAGGCTGAGTTGCAGGCCGAGCCCGAACGACCAGGACCGGGCCAGCGTCGTCCCGGCGACCGCACCGGCCGACGCGGGCCCGGACTGGACCGCGAGCACGTAGAGCACCTCGCCGACCGCGGTCGCGGCGACGGCGGCGGCACCGACCCCGCCGAGCAGACTCCACCGGGCGCGCCGAAGCCGGCTGCGGGTGGTCTGCAGCCGGAAGGCGGCGACCACAAGGAGCACCGCGGCGCAGACGAAGACGATCCCGAAGCGAGGACCGTGCTGCCCGGCGGTCCCCCCGCCGAGTCCGGTGAGCACACCCCAACCGGACGTGGTGAGCGCGAGCCGGCTCGACGGCTGGCCGGCGATCGACACGATGGTGGTTGACGTCGCGAACCACGGCGCCACCACAGCGATGACGGCGGCGACCAGCCAGGCCGCCGCCGCGCCGCTGACGGCGGCGGCGGTCCGGTCCGGTTCGTCCTCGTCCTGCCCGTGCTCGTCCGGCTCGACGTCATGCTCGGCGTCCGATTCGACCTGGTCCGGCCGGCCGTCCTCGAGCTCGAACCCATCGTCGAGCTCGACCCCCTCGGCATCGCCGTCGCGGTCGGGGAACCGGCCGTAGGTGTCCTGCGCCATGCGTCCATCCTGACAGGCGGGTTGTTGCGGCCCGCGCCCCGTCGGGCGCCGGTCACACCAGGCGCAGCTGCTCCCCCAGCTCCCGCGGCTGGTCCTCCTGGTCCGGGGGCGCCGTACGCCGGACCTGACGGGCCGTCCCGGCGCCGGCACCGGGCAGTCCGTAACGGGTCGCGAGATCCCGCACCTGCCCGGTCACGTCGTGCGCATAGCCGCGCGGCGCGTAGGCGCCCTTGCCGTAGAGCTCGCGGTACCTCTCGACGAGGTCCGGATGCTCGCGCCGGAGCCAGGCGAAATACCACTCCCGCGACCCGGGGCGCAGATGCAGCATCAACGGGGTCACCGAGCGGGCGCCGGACTCGGCGATGGCGCGCACGGTTGCGTCGAGCTGTGCGGGCGAATCGGAGAGGAAGGGCAGGATCGGCGCCATCAGCACGCCGCATCCGACGCCGGCGTCGGTGAGCTCGCGGACGACCCGCAGCCGCGTGCCGGGGCTCGGCGTGCCCGGCTCGACCGAGCGCCACAGCGCGCGATCGACCGAGCCGACGGACACATTGGCGGTCACATCGGTGACGGCGGCCGCCTCGCGGAGCAGGTCGAGGTCGCGCAGGATCAACGCGCCCTTCGTCAGGATCGAGAAGGGATTGGCCGCGTCGCGCAGCGCCGGAATGATGCCGCGCATCAACCGGTAGCGCCCCTCGGCGCGCTGGTAGCAGTCGACGTTGGTGCCCATGGCGATGTGCTCGCCGGCCCAGGTCGGCGCCGCGAGCTCCCGGCGAAGCCGCTCCTCCGCGTTGACCTTGACCACGATCTGGGAGTCGAAGTCGGCGCCGGCGTCGAGATCGAGGTAGGTGTGGGTCTGGCGGGCGAAGCAGTAGACACAGGCGTGCGAGCAGCCCCGATACGGGTTGATCGTCCAACGGAACGGCATCTGCGACTCGCCCGGCACGCGGTTGATGATCGAACGCGCGCGCACTTCGTAGAACGTGATGCCGCGAAACCGGGGTGTATCGAACGTACGGACCACGACGTCGTCACCGAACAGGGTGGCCGGGTCGCTGCCGGTCCGCAGCCCATCCCATCGCATCGCGTCGCCTCCTCACGGTGGATCGTCCGACCACCACATTAGAACATATGTTCGACGGTGACCAGCTGGTGTGGGCGCGGTGGTCAACCGGCCCTCGGCGAGGTCTGAACGATGAATTTTCCGCGCCGTGTTGGTCTGTACGCCGAAAACCGACCCACGGGAGGCTGACGCCATGCGGAAACTGACCTTTGGCATGAACCTGAGCCTGGACGGTTACATCGCCGCGCCCGGCGACGACCTCGGCTGGAGCGTGCCGAGCGACGAGCTGTTCCAGTGGTGGTCCGACCGGGTGGGGGCGACAGGACTCGCGCTGTACGGGCGGAAACTGTGGGAGACGATGAGCTCCCACTGGCCGACCGCCGACCAGCAGCCAGGCGCCACACCGGCACAGATCGAGTTCGCCCGCCGCTGGCGGGACATGCCGAAGGTGGTGTTCTCCTCGACGACCAGCGCGGTCGACTGGAACGCCCGCCTGGTCACCGGCGACGCTGTCACCGAGATCACCCGGCTCAAGACTGAGGATGGCGGTCCCATGGACGTCGGCG
>DASXJE010000184.1 GCA_036497565.1 Mycobacteriales bacterium | reverse complement strand
GGCATGATGGCGGGCTCAGGTGGCTTCGGGGTCGGCGCCGGAGGCGGCGCACCCGACGCGCCGAGCGCCATGCGGCCGACCTGCTCCACTTCGAGCATCTCCTCGGCCACCCGATACCCAGTCACTGGGGATGGTCTACCTCAGCATCGGCTTGACCTAGGGGACGGCCGCGGTCGCGCGACGGGGCCAAGGAAGCTCGCTTACTTCGCAGCCTCGCGGATCGCATCGCCCGCTCCCGTGAGGTTGTCGAGTGACATTTCCGAGTACTTGCGGCTGAGGACGACGCCACTTGCGCCACCGGAAAACGCCGCCTTGACCGCGGCGTTCACACTGTCGGGTGTGCACTGGGTAAGGTCGTCGCCGAAAGTACCTTCGGCATCAAGGCCGGTTCCCGCAGGCGCGCGCTGTCCCCGCTGATCGACGACGACTGTCGGCTTCCCGACGGGGATGTCGATGTCGATGCCGGTGTAGATCTTGCATTCAGACGCCACTGAAGTCACCGCGCGCGCTGTTTCGCGGCGAACATATTCGGCAGAGAATCCGGTGCTCGGCAGATCCTCATACGGCGCCTCGTCCAACTGAAGCAATCGCATCAGCAGCGGATATACCTGCTCGGCGTCGGCATCGGCGAACAGCGCCCGGCAGATTCGGCCGACCCAGGTGTGGAACCGCGGACCCGCGCAATTGTTGTAGACAACGACCTTCAGGAAGTCAGAAAAGCGGGTGAGCTCAGCGTAGTCCTGGTCCGCTCGATAGAACGGATTGAACGTGATGTCGTGGAAGAGATGCCAGCCGACCTCGATGTCCGTCCGGCAGGCCTTGGCTACCCCGTAGATGTCGCGATAGAGCTGTCTCTGGCTGTCGGTCCAGAGCGTCTGCCAAGCCAAGACATCCGGGTGACGCAGGAGTATGCGCCAGAACTCGACGAACGCACCGTCCACCGAAGGATTGCCGGCCGCCGCCCGCCGGTTCCAGTCCGTCAGGGCACGGTAGCCGTCGAGCGCCCGATCGGCGTCGATGCCCCGCTCGCGGGCCGTCGCGCGGCAGTGGCGGCAGAAACAGCTGACGTCGCCGGCAGTGACCGGTCCTTCGATAAGGAGGTTGAGCGGTCCGGGGCGCTCCGAGCACCAGGCGAGGCCGTCGAGGGGATAGCTCTTGACGTAGTCCTCGACGATGCTCAGGTGCCAGTTGCGGTAGTCGGGATTGTTGAAGCAAGGGCGGCCGGTCGGCCGGCCCCACACGTCGACCTCCAGCACCTTCGGGAAGTTCGGATAGTCACGCAATACCTGCGCGTAGCCGCTCTCCTCCATCCACGCGTAGGAGGCCATGCCACGCTTCCTCGCCTCGGGCAGGACCTCCTCGAGCATGTCCCATCCCGGATGCTCGGGAGCGCGCCCGGCCGCGCCCAGCACCGTGTTCCCGTAGAACTGTGGATGAGGGGTCGCAAAGTTGCCGCCGACCCAGTCGAGGTCATACTCCTGCCCACCGTGGTCAGGGATCGGGTAACCGGGAAGCTGCCGTCCGCCCGTGCCGCGCGTCCACGTCGGGGTCGCCAGGAACAGTGCGTTGACCGCACCACGCTCCTGCAGGGTATCCAGCACGGGCGCGACGCCCTCGTCAATGAACGACGCCGCCCCGACCTGGATGGAGACGAACGGCTCGGTCATGACGTCTCTGCTCGCTGGTCCAGTGGCCTCATCCACGAAGGCCGCTCGTCGTGATGCCCTGAATGAAGTAGCGCTGTGCCAACAGATATATGACGAGCACAGGGAGGACTGAGATCGTCGCAGCTGCCATTAACAGGCTGACCCTGGTGAAATACTGTGTTTGGAACTCCGCCATGGCGACCGGCAGTGTCTGCAGGCTCGGCGTATTGAGGAAGATCAGCGGCCCGAACAGGTCATTCCATGAGTCGAGGAACGTGAACATTCCGATCGCGGCCAAGGTCGGCTTCGTCTGCGGCAGCATGATTCGCAGGTAGATCCCGAACGTCGACGATCCGTCGATTCGACCCGCGTCCTCAAGTTCTTGGGGCAGCGTGATGAACGCTTGGCGCATGAGGAACGTCGCGAATACGGGCGTGAATACCCGCGGCACCCACAACGGGTAGTGGGTGTCTACCCAGCCAATCTTCGAAAACAGGATGTACTGCGGGATGAGGTAGACGATGCCCGGGACAATCGCGGTCGAGAGGACCACCATGAAGAAGAAGTTACGTCCCCAGAACCTCAGCCGGCCGAAGGCGAAGCCGGCCAGGGACGAGGTGATCAGGATTCCCGAGACATTGAGCGTGGCGAGCTTGACGCTGTTCCAGAAGTAGGTCGGGATGATCCTGAAGACTTCCGCGTAGTTCGACCAGTCTGGATGCAAAGGAAGGAACGTCGGCGGAACAGCGAGTACATCGGCTTCCGGCTTCAGCGATGACCCGATCATCCAGATCAGGGGCAAGAGGAACATGATCGCGAGCACGCTCATGATCACGTAGAGCACAGCCTTGGATAGCCACCCTTGCTTTGGTTTGGAAACAAGGCCTGGTGCGCGCTGCCCTTGCGTTCGCGTCGTCGTTCGTGTCGCGGCAACGGTCATCCGTAGAACACCCACCGTTTCTGCAGCTTCCACTGGACGAGAGTGACCAGCGCGATCAGCACGAACACCAGCCACGCCATTGCGGACGCGTAGCCCATCTTCCCGTAGGCGAAAGCGTTTTGATAAAGATAATAAATGTAGACCGTGCTGTCATGCCCTGGGCCGCCCTTGGTCAAGACGTAGATGAGGCCAAAGACCTGAAAGGATGAGATGAACTGTGTGATTGAAAGGAAGAAGAATTGCGGTGTCAGCAGCGGAATGGTGATCGACCGCATGCGCCTGAAGCGGCTCGCGCCGTCGACGGTCGCAGCCTCATTCAGCTCTACGGGGATGCCCTGCAGGCCGGCAAGCAGGATTATCATCGGGTAGCCGACGCCCTGCCATACGCTGACACTGATCAATGCGGGCATGACCCAGGAAGAGCTCGACAGCCAGGCTGGGCCGTGGATACCGGCGACCCCGAGGATGCCGTTCAGGACACCGTCCGTCGGCTGGAAGAAGTAGAACCACACGAATCCAATTGCGACGATATTCGTGACGAACGGCGCAAAATAGGCGGTGCGGAATATGGCAACGCCCCGGATGGGCTGGTTGCACAACAGCGCCAGGCCGAATCCCACCGCTATGCTGACCGGCACTGTGCCAATCGTAAAGTACGCAGTGTTCCTGAGCGTAGTGATGAACAACGAGTCGCCGGTAAACAGCGTCTTGAAGTTGTTGAGACCGACGAAACGCGCGGGACTGAGGCCGTCCCAATCAGTGAGCGACGCATATATGGACACCAGCAACGGAGCGAACTGAAAGACCAAGATCCCCAGGATCACCGGAGCGATGAACAGCCAGCCCTCGATGTTGCGTCGCCAACGACTTCGCCGAGGCGACCTCCTCGCGCGCTTCGCCCCGAGTTGCAGCGCAGTCATTCACAGCTCCTCGATGCTGGGTTAGTTGCCCAGCTGGTTCATCAGGTTTGGGCTCTCGGACAGGACCTTGTTGATCTTCGGGCGAAGGGTGTTCAGCACCTCGCTGGGCGATTTCTTCCCGCCGTAGACGTCGGCGAGTGCCCCGTTCGGCGGCCGGTAGAGGTCACGGGCGCCCAAGGTGTTTGTCGTCTGGTTGGGCTGCGTCATGTGGTGCACCGCCTCGGCGAACAGCCCGAGGTGCGCCGGTGACTTGGCGTCAGCCTTGACGGTCTCCCCGGCCTTGTTGTTGACGGGCGTAAATTCTTTGCCCTTGGCGAGTACGGCGCCTCCGTCCGGGCCGGCGAGGAAGTTCAGAAGTTCCCAGGCGCCGTCGGGATTCTTCGACTTCTTCGGGATGGCGTAGACGATCATGCTCGACTCGGTGTCCTGGTTAACCTTCCCGGGCGGGGGCGCGATGTCCCAGGTGAAGTTCTTGACGTTCTCGCGGAAGTAAGGCGTCACCTGGAACGTGTCGAAGAGCATCGCCACCTTCTGCTGCGAGAAGAACGTCGTGTCGACGTTGACCCCCTGGAGCACGGACCACGGCGGTTGCACCTGGTATTTGGTGGTCAGATCGGTGGCCCACTCAACTGCCTCGACACCCTTCGGATCGGCGAGCGTGAACTTCTTCCCGTTGGCGGAGAAAATGCCGGTCGCACTGCCATTGTTGATGGAGAACGTCTGCTCGTAGCCCGTGTCGAGATAGACCAGGGCACCCCACTTGTTTGTGCCCTTCGTGAGTTTCTTCGCCGCGTCGAGGAAGTCGTCCCAGGTCCAATGCTCGTCGGTCCACGTACCGGGCGGCAACGCCACACCCGCGGACTTGAACCAGTCGACGTTGTAGTAGATCACCCTGGGCGAATAGCCGATGACCCAGGCCGTGTGGCGGCCGTCCGGCTGCGTCGGAAAGTTGAACGCCTTGCTGGCATAGTCGGCCGCATTGATGTGGTCGCGCTTGATGTAACTCCGGAGATCCAAGAGGACATTATCGTCGGAGAGCCCTCGAACGTAGTCGTCGTTGACCCGCATCACGTCCGGCGGCGCCGGACTCGCCAGCACGGTCCGCATCTTCGTGTCATAGTCCGAGGGTGCCGGCTGGACCTCGACCTTCTTGCCGGACTGCTTCTCGAACGCCTTGATGGCCGCGCCTAGCGGCGTGCCGTCGGTGTTCGCATCGTTGAGCAACGTGATCGTGTTCTTACTCTGGGCGCTCTTCCCGCACGCCGGCAGAATCGCCGAACCGGCGAGAGCGCCGGCGCCCGCGAGCAAACGCCGTCGACTGAGGCTCGCACTCATGACAGACCTTCCTTCAGGCAGTCCAAAACCCCGGGCCTGATCGCAGCGCAAGACCGCGACATGACCCGCCGACTCTGGCTTCTTCCGCGATGCGAAACGCGATTCCGCGGTTGGCAACGAACCCAAGCAGACGGATCGACCTTCGTCAACCCTTGTCCCGGATCTTCGAGGGGCCACTCGAACCACCTCGCCGGTTCGACGTCCGGTCACACAACTCGACCGCCAGAGCGGCGCGGGACGCTCGTCAATCGATGAACCCGAGATCGCGACCATGCCACGACGAAAGACGACGGGACCGAGGTGGTTTGTTGGCTTACCCGGGCGCTGCCGTGAGGCGCTGCCGAGGACCGGTTAGCAGCCGCCGCTCGGGTCGAGCCCGATCAGCGATTTTGACAACTGAACCGACTTGACGACGAACCCGACACGGTTCGTATCGTGTCGACACTAACGATCAAGAACCGAGTTGAAGGGACGGCGTGCAGACCGAGTCGAAGTGGCGCAAACGCGCTGCCGTCGTCGCCACCTGCGGAATGCCGAGCACGCCGTCCGTGAACAGCAACGCCGCCGGCTCCGGACTCGTCTCGTGCAGCTGGAATGCGAGCAACACTCGTGGGGGTGACGACCGACGGCCAGATCGTCTACTACGTCGCCAACGACGGCAAGACCCCGTACACCTAAAACCTGACCGGCACGCACGTCGTGTGAACCCAGAGGAGGGCGGCGGTCACGCAAGGGCGTGGCCGTGCCGAGCCATCGTTGGTGGCCGAGACTATCCCGGGTACCAGACATTCCGGGGCTCGTCTGGGCTCCTCTGATAGTTCCAGGCGTCCTCGATGAGGCGTTCGGTGTTGTAACGCGGCCTCCAGCCGAGCAGCATCTTGGCCTTCGTGTTGTCCAGCCACGTCGAGTGGTACGGCGTCGGCACCTCGACGTTGGGCAGGCCGCGAGTGCCGGCGAGATACTCCGCCACGTGCCGGTAGTCGACCGGCTCATCCATAGAGATGTTGAAGGTCTCCCCGACGGCGGCCGGATGCTCCAAGGCGATGGCGATCGCCTCGACAAGATCGTCGACGTGGACGAAGTTACGCCTCAGTGGCGAGCCATCGGCCTCCAGCGCGAGCGGCACCGCGCCGTCCGGAACGTCGCCGACCACGAGCTCGCTCCACGCCGGCCCACCGAACTGGTCAGGACCGAAGGAGAGGGAGTAACGGAAGTCGTCCCGCTCCATGATCCAGGGTGCTCGCAGACAAGTGCCGTTCACGCCGTACGCGATCCGATATTGCTCGAGCATGACCTCCTCGAGGACCTTCGACAGTGCGTAGCACCCCTCGTAGGCAGTGTGCCGCTGCGTTTCGGTCACCGGGCCGGGGTGCTTGTAGACGAAATGACCGACCGCGGCATCACCGCCGACGAGGGTGAACCGCTCGAATGTCGGGCTCTCCCGTGCCTCCTCGAGCAACCAGAACAGACCCTTGACGGCCACGTCCATGATCTCGTCCGGGGTCTCCTTGCAGGTCGCCAGATGGACAACGTGCGTCACGTCCACCATGGCCCGTCGGACAGCCTCGCGGTCGGCGATCGTCCCGAACACACACTCGACACCCTTGACCTCAAGAGGCCTGTTGTGGCAAAGCGCGCGGATCTCACAGCTCCCGCTAAGCCTCTCAACGAGGGCCCGGCCCACCTTGCCGGTGGCCCCGGTGACGAGCAGCCTCACAAGCTCTGCCACTGCGGAAGGTCGAGCATCACACTGCCTTCGAGACTCCCCATCGTCTCCCGCGCACGGGCGGCGTCGAAAAACTGCGCTTCGTCAAACAGCCCGGGACGGGTGCCGCCAGCCGCAAGATGCCGCTCCCGCAGCTCGGGCAGCATGCCCGGCGCCGCGGCGTACGACGGCCACTTAACGCCCGACCGGCAATAGGACGCATCGATGAAGAAGCGTGGGCTCTCCTCGCCACCTGGCTTGGCGCGACGCGCATGCCACATCGCCGAGTGCACGATCAGGACCGAACCCGGCGGCACGTCGTCAACCGTGATCGACCCCGGGAGATCGGACTCGCCGAGAAACGTCAGCGCGTGGCTGTCGGTGGCGAATCTGTGGGACCCAGGCACAAGAAGCAGGTCCCCGACCGTGCCGTTGAGCCCATCGAGGTAGAAGAACACGTGCACCATGAGGTGCGACCGGTTGGTCTGCGGATACTGCTCGTAGTCCTGGTGCCAGGCGACGCCCTTCATGCCGGCGTCATGACGGGCGGCATGGATGTGGTGGAAGACGTACGGTCCGCCCATGAGCTCGTCGAGCATCTCCCCCACCCCGGGGTGCCAGACGAGCGCGCCGATCTCGTCATCGGCGTATGCATGCCGCCGCGGCTGCGCCGATGCGTGCCGGTCCACAGCCGCCTTCAGGGTGTCGATCTCCGTCTTTGCCAGGTATTCAGGAAGGACGGCATATCCCTGATCTTCGAATGTCTCAAGCACTCGAACTTCTCCTTTGGTTACGCCGGGGGAACCGATTCATGGCGACGCACTCGTTCCTGCCCCGCTGCACTCAGCATGATAAGCGCCGCCTTGGTGGCCGGCGTCGGCGGCGCTGATGAGCCTTTCGCGCGGCCGGCTCACCGTGACGCGGCCCCAGCCGAGCCGACCGTGTGCGGATCAGATGGGATCGCTGGTCCAGACCTTCGTGCGCGTCTGACTGCCGACGAAGGGCAGGTCGCACGCCCACAGCCGACCGCATCACGTGCCTTCGCGGATCGTCGACGTCTCCAGTCGCGCCGGGCACGGCACTGGGCGGAGGTCCATACTGAGGTTTGTGTCCACGCGCCAGTTCGGGCTGGAAGTCACCCCGAATCCGGACCGCGCCGTCGTCAGGAGCGACCGCGCTCTTGCGCAGCAGACTGGCACGCGATCGCTTTCCCCTTCGACCGTCCATCCGGGTGCAGAGTCGGCGGACGCTGTCATTTCCCTAGGCAAGACCGTGGGGAACGCCGCAATCGCGAGGCGCCTCGGTCCGGCAGCGCGTAGAAGGCGGCCGTGGGCTCCACCGCTTTCCCATCTCACTGAGGTGCTCAACGCGCCGGGAAGTGTCCGGTTTCCGCCTTTTGGCGTGCTGACCACATGGGGAGAACTTGCGGTCGCGGCACAATTTGCTGTCAAAGAGATGGCGCGCGCGACGTCGGCAATCGGTTCGGACGAAGGCGTCCGGGCCGGTGCAGCCCAATGGACTGAGGAAATGGAGGGGTGGATTGCATACTCCGGCTCCATGGGCGAGGAGATGCAACTTGGTCAGTGGGAAGCTACTCAGATCTCGGACTTGCTCATTGATCGCACAACGATTGCCGAGGGCGGGCACGATATTCAAGCTACTGCCGTCGCAAGCCCGCATCAACAAGTGCATGCGGCGGCAATGGCGGCCGCGGCGGAAGCGGAAAAGCTTCAGTCGAGACTGGACCAGTCCATGTGGGCGGCGTTTAGCACAGAGGATAGCGGTCGTTTCACGAAGGCGGCGGGTCTGGCCGCAAGCGCGTTAGAGATCGGTCTAGGTCTCCGCGATATCGCACGAGAGGCGGCCGAGGAGATCGACGACGCCTCGGCCGTACACCTCGGCCCGATTAGTCGGTATGCAGAGGGCCTCACGCGCCTGAGTCAGGCGCTATCTACAATCAACCTGGGTCTTAGTTCTCGAGACGAGGCCAGGTCGACTGAATTAGAGAAGGGCATGCGGCAGGTGTCCCTTGTCGCTGAGACGTTTAGTAGGTTGACAACGACCGTTGGTGAAGTCCTTCCGGCGACCATACACCTTGTAGCAGTCGCGAAGAAGATTGTGGCGGAAATGTCACAACTGACTGATCAACTGCACGCGGAAAATAAGGAATGGATCGAATTAACAGGCAGGCAAGCTGGCTACTCGGCAGAGGTCGGCAATAAGGAGGCTAGGGCGCTATGGCACTTTATGAACGCCGCAATGCGCGCGCATACAAGTGCGGACATACCTGCCATCGATGCCGCCTTGGCCGATTTTATTGTTGGGCATAGAGAACTGTTCGGAGCCCGAGCCGGTGTGGAGTTGTCTACTACTGACTGGTGGCGATGGCGGAGCCTGGCATCATCCGACGGACGAAACTGGTTCTTCAGCAAGCGCCACGCCATATGGGCAATGCTGTACGGAGGCGTCAAACCTCGAGAGTGAAGAAGCAAGGAAAGCTACCGAGGCGGATGAGAGGTGCCTCCCCCTCGGCCTAGTCGCGACGACGGGCGACGCTGTCCGGCCGGGCGACCGGTACGGACACCCCGCTCGGCGTCGAACAATTGTTCCTTGACGGCTTTCCTCTGTGCTCAATATGCTTCGCCTCGATTGCCTGAGAAACTGGCTGAGGGCATGAGGGGGCCGGCTCATGCTCGAGGCGGATCGTCCTACTCCCGCAGTAGAAGCCCTCGATGGCGTTCCCGGCGACGAGTCCGGTGATGTCACAGTCCACGACGACGACCTTGAGGGACTGCTCGCGTTCCGCCGTCTCGATCTGCTGCTCGCTCGAGGGGTCGAAGCGGCCCGGCGTCGCTACGGGCCAGAGGCGGCGAGCGACAGTTATCGGGGCCTCTATGTAACTGAAGAGCAGGCGCAGCGCGCCCTCCGGAGCCCCGTGGCCGAGCCGCTCGTGGCAGGCCGTCCGGTGGCGCCATTGGTGCCCCAGTGGAACCGGATTGCCGCCGACAACCCCCGCTGGATGTGGCTTCGAAACCGCTACGACTTGACCGAGGTCGAGCTCGACGTCGTCCTTATCGCCCTAGGCCCGGATGTGGACCGGCGATACGAGCAGCTCTACGGATATCTGCAGGACGACGTGTCGGCGCGCCGTGCGACGGTCAACCTCGCCCTCGACCTGCTCACCACCTCCCCGTCCGAGCGGCTCGCCGCCATGCGCATCTTCGCCGCGGACGGTCCGCTGGTCCGGCACGGCATCGTGAGCCTTCGCGCGGACCGACGAGTCGACGACCCGCCGCTGATCGCGCGACTGATCGCCGTCGACGAGCAGGTCACAGCTAGCCTTCTCGGCCACCACGGCCTGGACCGTCGGCTGGGCGACGCATGCCGCCTGGTCGTCCCCGGCTCGAGGACCTCGGGCGTCGGCCAGGCCGGGCCGGACCTGCGGCTCGAAGGGCTGCAGTCCCTGGTGCGCAGCGCGTGGGGCCGGACACCAGTGCGCTTGTGCTTTCACGGGCCGTCCGGGACGGGACGGCGGCGGACGGCGCTGGCGCTCGGCGAACGACTCGACCGGCAGGTACTGCTCGTCGCCGGGCCGGTGCTGGCGGGAGATCCTGCGGCCGTTCCCGACCTTCTGCGTCTGGCCCTGCGGCAGGCAGAGCTCGAAGACGCTCTGGTGTATCTGGAGGACGCGGAGGTTCTCCTACAGATGCCGGGTCAGGTGGGTCCGGACGTGCTCGTCGCCGCGCTCGCGGCACACCCGGGGGTGGTCGTGCTCGGAACTGCACAGCCCTGGACGCCGTCGCGGCACCAGCCGCTCGGGGTGATCGGTGTCGCCTTCAGCGCCCCCGGCGCGAGCGATCGACGCGGAGTATGGCGGCGTGAGGTCGGCGCGGCGGGGGCCAGTGCCGCGCCGGCGGACCTTGCGGCAGTCGGCGACCAGTTCCGGCTCTCCCCACGACAGATCAGGGACGCCGCCCTGACCACGGCCGGCGAGGCCAAGCTCCGGCAGCCGCCCCGCAGCTCGTCCGCTCTTCGACTAACCAGGCGCGACCTGTTCGCCGCTGCTCGTAGCCAGAGCGGGCACGAACTGACCGCCTTCGCGCGCCGCGTCCGGCCGGTCCACGGTTGGGATGATCTCGTGGTCCCGGAGGAAGCCGACAGCCAGTTGCGTGAGCTCGCTGCCAGGGTCGAGCACCGGACGCTGGTGATGGACGAGTGGGGATTCACCTCACGACTGCCCGGCGGGCGGGGGGTGACGGCGCTCTTCGCCGGCCCACCCGGCACGGGCAAGACCATGGCCGCGTCGGTGATCGCCGCCGAGCTTGGCCTGGACCTGTTCGCCATCGACCTGTCGACGGTCGTGAGCAAGTACATCGGGGAGACCGAGAAGAACCTCTCCCGAGTGTTCGGCGCCGCTGCGGACTCCGACGCGATCCTGCTCTTCGACGAGGCTGACGCCTTGTTCGGGAAGCGGTCCGAGGTGCGTGACGCCCACGACCGGTACGCCAACGTCGAGATCGCCTACCTGCTCCAGCGGATGGAGGAGTACGACGGTCTCGCCATCCTCGCCACCAACCTGCGCCACCACATCGACGAGGCTTTTCTCCGGCGGCTCCACGTCATCGTGGACTTCCCGTTCCCCGATACGGCGGAACGGCTACGGATCTGGCAGTCCTGCCTTCCTCGCTCGCTCCCGCTCGACGACGGCGTCGACCTGCCCGCGATGGCCCACCACCGGCTCGCGGGCGGCAATATCCGCAACGTCGTGCTCGGGGCGGCGTACCTCGCCGCTCAGGCGGGCAGGCCGATCGGACAGGCCGAGTTCGTTGCAGCGACCCGCCGCGAGCTCCAGAAGATGGGCAAGCTCCTCACCGAGACCGGCCCCGACCCTCCTGCAGACGGTTGAGTCAAGCCGACAGCAGCGCATCCGAGGGAGCAACGCGAGGGAGGGGCGGGTGTTCGACGATTTGGACGCGACCCTGGCGGCCCTGCTCGCGGACGGCGCCGCGCCGCAGGAACTTCGCACCGCGGATGTGAGCTTCACCGTGCCGGACAAGGACTTCGGGCCGGCGCAGCCCACGCTCGACCTGTTCCTCCACGAGGTGCAGGAGAACCGCGCGTTGCGGGATGCCGTACCGATCGTGCAGCCAGTGCCGGCCGGTGGCTGGGAGAGCGAGCGGCCACCGTTGCGCGTCGACTGCACCTACCTCATCACCGTGTGGTCGCCGAAGACCGGCGCCCTGCGGGCAGCGGAGGAGCACCGGCTGCTGGGGCGCGCGCTGCTGTGGCTCGGCCGGTTCCCCGTCATACCTGACCAGTACCTCCGGGGAACGCTCACGACGCCGCCGCAGCCCTACCCGCTGACCACGACCGTGGCTCAGACCCGGGAGGGCCAATCGATGGGCGAGTTCTGGACGGCGCTCGGGATCGCCCCACGGCCCGCGTTCTCGCTCACCGTGACCATCGCGATGCAGCCATACACCGAAACCGAGTCCTTCCCCGCCTTGAGCGAGATCCAGCTGCGCACTGGCCTGCTCGACCAGCCGGAGTTGCGCGGGCGCGTCCTGGACAGCCAGCTGGCCGGCGTCGCGGGCGCAGCCGTGACGCTGGTCGAGGCATCGCTCACCGTGACCGCCGACGCCCTCGGTGAATTCCGATTCGGTGCCGTCCCGTTCGGCCCGTACACCCTGGCCGTGACGAGTGGCGGACACCCCGACACCAGCAGAGGCGTGCAGTACGAGAACGCCGCGCAAGTGCATGACGTGATCCTGACCGGGCCGTGACCCGGAACCGCCAAGGGGAGTGAGCATGGTCGATTACGAGACCAAGGCACCAGGCGTCTATGTCGAGGAGATCGCCGCCGCAGGGCCGATCGCCGGTGCGAGCACGAGCACGGTGGCGATGATCGGAACGCCGGTCGCCGCAATCGCGAACGGCGCGGCCGGGATCCCGGTCGCCGTGACGAACTGGACGCAGTACACCGACCAGTTCGGCGGTTACAAGACCGGATCCCCGCTGCCATACGCGATGCACGGGTTCTTCGCCAACGGCGGCTCGCTCGCCTACGTCGTGCCCGTCAAGGACGTCAAGGACAGCGCGGGCATGGACGCCGCGCTGGACGGCCTGACCCGGGTGCGCGACGTGAGCCTGGTGTGTGCCCCTGGGCTGGTCGACGCCGGCGTACAGAGCGCAATCCTGACCCACTGCGAGCAGATGGGTAACCGGTTCGCCATCCTCGACGGCGCCAACGACACCGACCCGCTGAAGGCCGGCGGGCCACTGCTCACCCAACGCGGCGGGCTGCTGTCGACGGGCGGCTGGGGCGGCCTGTACTGGCCGTGGATTGTGGTGGACGACCCCGCACCGACGCCGGCGGCGACGACGACGGTGCCGCCGTCCGGGCACGTCGCCGGCATCATGGCACGCGGCGACGCGCAGGTCGGCGTCCACAAAGCCCCGGCGAACGAGCCAGTCCGCGGCGCCCGCGCACTGCCCTACCTGCTCAACGACACCGAGCAGGGCTCCCTCAACCACGCGGGGATCAACGCGATCCGCATGTTCCCTGGTTCCCCGCCCCTCCTGTGGGGCGCCCGCACCGTCACGGACGGCACGGCCTGGCGCTACGTCAACGTGCGCCGCCTGGTCGCCTACATCGAGGACTCGCTGCTGCAGGGGCTGCGGTGGGCGGTGTTCGAGCCGAACAGCACGGGCCTGTGGAAGAGCCTCGACCGGACGATCACCGACTTCCTGACCCGAGTCTGGCAGGCGGGGGCGTTGTTCGGGCGAACGGCCAAGGAGGCCTTCTACGTGCGGATCGACGAGGAGCTCAACCCCGCGTCCGTGCGCGATCTCGGTCAGGTCGTCATCGAGATCGGGATCGCCCCGGTCCGGCCCGCGGAGTTCGTCGTGGTCCGGATCGGTCTGTGGGACGGCGGGTCCGAAACCACCGAGGGCTAAGGGAAGGCCACGTCGTCAAACGGTAACCGAGCCCGGGCCGACCGGGACGCGAGGAGAGAGCGATGCCACAACCAGGTCAGCGTGTCGATCCGTTCCGCAACTTCAACTTCCTTGTCCAGATCGACGGCATCACCCAGGCCAGCTTCAGCGAGTGCAGCGGCGTGTCGTCGACGACCGAGGTGATCGAATACCGCGAGGGCGGGAACAACACCACGGTCCTCAAGCTCCCGGGCAAGACGAGCTACGGCGACATCACCCTCAAATGGGGGATCACCGACAGCATCGACCTGTGGCAATGGCGCCAGCAGGTGATAGACGGCGACGTCCAGCGCAAGCACGGGGCGCTGATCGCCTTCTCGCTGGACGGCGGCACGGAGGTGGCGCGCTGGAACTTCCTCAATTCCTGGCCGACCAAGTGCGAGCTGCCGTCGTTCACCGCCAAGGGAAACGATGTCGCCATCGAGACGCTGGTGCTCGCCCACGAAGGGCTGACCAGGGCGTGAGCGCGTTCGTGACGGAGGTCGAGTTCGAGCTGCCGAAGGGGTACGTCGATCCGACCGGCTCGGTGCATCGGACCGGCGTGATGCGCCTCGCCACGGCTGCGGACGAGATCTACCCGCTGAAAGACCCTCGCGTGCGCACCTGGCCCGCCTACCTCGTCGTCCTGCTGCTCGAGCGGGTGGTCACCAAGCTCGGCGGCCTGCCCGAGGTCCATGCGGGCGTCATCGAGGGCCTGTTCTCCGAGGACCTCGCGTACCTGCAGGACGTCTACAACCGGATCAACGGCCTGTCTCCGACTGTGCTCGCGGTGACCTGCCCGCACTGCGAATCCGAGCACACCGTGGAGGTGCCACCACTGGGGGGATAACTGGCTACCCCGTGGACCGGGTTCACCACGAGGTGGCCTTCCTGGGACGGCACGTCCACTGGACCCTCCAGGAACTACTGGAGCTCGACCACGCGCAGCGACAGCGCTGGGTGGCCGAGGTGGGCGCGCAGTTGGGTGACTGAACACCCCGCGATGTGTCCCTGACAGGAACCGGAGAGCAGAACCGCACGCAGACGAAGGAGGTGGGACGCCGTGACCGACGACGAGAAGGCGGCGATGACGCTGGGCCGACGGCTGGACGCGCTGGCTCGCACCCGCCTGCACGCGTTGACGCCTCGGCCCGCGTGGTCGGCCCCGCTCGCGGTC
>DASXJE010000183.1 GCA_036497565.1 Mycobacteriales bacterium | reverse complement strand
CGCTCCATGCGCCGGATGTAGAGGACGAGTGGCGCCGCCCAGGTGACCCAGAACGACCAGAAGAAGGTGACCACCGCGGCGCCGATGAGGATCGACGTCTGGTGTCCCCGGACGAACTCCAGCGTCTGCTGCCCGCTGTTCGCCGGTGACGGTGGCGGGACCATGTGCATCAGCCACCCGAAACCGACCACCGTCATGAGGACCAGGGCCAACCCGGTCCACACGAACAGCCGCATCAGGAACGGGTCGATACGGAAAGACGCGAGCCACCCACTGTGGACCGGCTCCGTGGTCGTGTGCGCCTGCTCTGTCGTCATGTCCTCGAACCCTGCTTCCACGACTCGACGTAGCGGGGGATCGTCGCCGAGAGATCGCAATGCAGGTCAGGCGCCGGCGACTGGCGTCGGAGCCTTGGTGGGTGTCGCCTCGCCCGCTTCGGCTTCGGCCTGCAGCTTGGCTGCCTGCTCGTTGATGACCCGCATCGAGACGACGATCATGACGACGATCTCGCCGAAGAACATGACCACCGGGAACCAGAACGCGCCGATGCCGTTGTAGGCGAACGGTCCTTTGTGGAAGAACGCGATCAGTGCGGCCGGGAAGATCAGCATGCCGCACCACACGTTGAGGTAGGCGACCCAGCGCGGGTAGATGGTGGGCACGTTGTGGTCGTTGAAGATCGCGGCGGCAATGACGAAGAACCAGATGGAGAACGGCGGCCAGGTGAACAGCCAGTCGAACCACACCCAGTCGTTGGCGAACTGGATGATCTGTGGTGCCATCTCCGGGGCCCTGAACGCGCACACCGCCCAGGTCATGGGGATCAACAGGAAGAACACCGACCCGCCGCCCACCAGCGCGATGGAGGCGTAGGCCAGGAATGGATAGCCGCGTTCCATCTTGCGGATGAACACCGTGATCACGATGCCCCAGGTGGCCCAGAAGCTCCACGAGATGATCTGCAGGATCGATCCGATCTGGATCTCGAACCTGCGGTCGATGAAGTGTTGCCGGACCTGCTCGGCACTGAAGCTGGGGTCGATTCCCGGGACGAAGTGCATCAGGAATCCCTGCGCCACGATCAAACCGGCGACAAGCACGATCGCGGACCACACGAAGGCCTTCGCAACCCTCGTGTTCATCTCCATCTGCTTGATCATTCGATCCTCCCGGTGAGCCTGCAGAGGTGACCGACCTCACGCCGGAGGGTAGGCGGGTTTGGCCACCTATCGCAAGTGCCACTATCGATAGAAGTAAGTACCGCTGCTGGAAACCTGGCCGCTATCCTCACCAGGTGGAGCCCGTTGAGCGCAAGCACGTCCGTCGTGGACCGAACGAGGTTCGGGAGCTGGTACTCAAGGCCGCTCACCAGCTGTTCACCGAGCAGGGCTACCACGGCACGACAACGAAGCAGATCGCCGTCGAGGCCGGCGTGGGTGAGCCGGTGATCTTCCGGAACTTCGGCACCAAGGCGGAGCTGTTCCAGGAGGCGATCCTCAAGCCCTTCACGGAGTTCATCACCAACTGGGCGGCGGACTGGGACCGCCGCCCGCCGAAGTCGAGCGATCCCGAGGTGATCACGAGCTCGTTCGTGAAAGGCTTCTACGCCGTGGTGCAGGAGCATCGCAACCTGCTGGGGACCCTGATCGCGGCGCGGGTGCAGGGTGGGGACCGGGTACTCGATCGGATCGCCGCGGACGTCAGCCAGGCTCTCGCCGACGGGTTGCGGATCATGCGCCGCGTGCTGCTGGACCACGGACAGGCGCGGGAGTACAAGAGCCTGGATCCCCCGATGACGGTCGCGGTCGCGGCGGGGGCGGTGATGTCGATCGTGCTGCTCGACGACTGGCTGTTCCCCGGATACGAACGCCGGCCGAGCAAGACCCGGCAGATCGAGGAGCTCACCCAAATGCTCCTGCACGGCATCGCCCACCGCGACTAGCGGGGCTGCGACGGGCGAGCCGGACGCCCCGACGCCTGTCCGGAACGATCGGTTGTGGAATATCCGCCGGCGCCGCGTATTCGCCGGGGCTGCTCAAGATGGCGGCGGATTCGGGGGTTGACACTCGGTCGGCCCGACGTCCTCAGATGCGGATGCCGCGCAGGAAGACCGCTCGGACATCGCGCAGCGCTGTGACACCGGCTCGCGGGTCACCCTCGACGACCAGCAGGTCGGCATCGTATCCCGCGCGCACGCGACCCTTGCGATCGCCCAGCCCGCACGCCGCGGCCGCCAAGGAGGTCGCGGTGGCGAGTGCCCCGGCCGGTGGCACACCGCCGTCGACGAGGCTGATCACCGATTCGGGCATGATTCCGTGCGGCTTGCCGACCGAGATCCCCCCGTCGGAACCGGACACGATGCGGACCCCAGCGCCGTGCAGGCCGGCGACCGTCTGGCCCCGTTGTTCCATGCTGAGCCCGGTCCTCCGCATCATCTCGAGCACGCCGGGCGGAGGTGTCGCACCGGGTACTGCCCCGAGCGTCGGACACACCGTCGTGGCGGATGCGACGAGATCCGCGACGACGGAGCCCGCGA
>DASXJE010000182.1 GCA_036497565.1 Mycobacteriales bacterium | reverse complement strand
CGGCGGGCATCGCGGAGGCAGAGCATGACCGCGCCGCTCGGCGTCCTGGTCGCGGCGGCGGCGTGCCTGATGCTCGCGTTCGTGGGCTACCGGCTGAGCGGCACGGGCCACCCGGCCACTTCGTCCGCGGTCGGCGGCGGCACCAGTTCCCTGAACTCAAGGGGGAATGCCCAAGCCAGCGGCGCACCTGGCGCGCGCCGTCACACTTTCAACCCGGCGACCGGCACGTCGATGGGGCCGACGACGGTGTCGTTCGTCGTCCTGGTCAGCAGGACGAATTTCCAGAAGGCAACGCTCCAGGCTCAGGTCATCCAGCAGATGGCCGCCCCGCAGAACACGGATCCGGCCGCCAGCCCCGGCTCGTCCGTGAGCACCGGCCCGGGCAGCCTGCTCACGCCGTCGGCGCAGCTGATCGGCTGCGTGAAACGACTCCTCGGCAGCACGAGGCCGGTTCTGGTGGAGGAGGCGTCTTACCAGTCCCTGCCCGTCTACGTCATCGCGACGCCGTACCGCGTCTGGGTGGTCGCACGTAGCGCCACAGCGACCGATCCGAAGGTGCTCGCCTCTGCCGCCCTGCCTCACGGACGCTGAACCGCGTACCTTGACCACGGTGAGGCGCCATTACCCGTTACGGATGACGATTTCAGGCCGGCCACACCGGATACGGGTGTGCGGGAATCTCCGAGCCCTAGGATCGGTTTAGCGGGTTGCACGTCTTAAGAAGGGCAGCGTGAAGTGACCGACGTACGCGACGTCATCATCATCGGTTCCGGGCCGGCCGGGTACACGGCGGCCGTCTACGCGGCGCGGGCTAAGCTGAACCCCTTGGTGTTCGAGGGGTCGGTAACAGCCGGCGGCGCACTGATGCAGACCACCGACGTGGAGAACTTTCCTGGGTTCCCCGACGCCATCATGGGTCCCGAGTTGATGGACAATATCCGGAAGCAGGCCGAGCGGTTCGGCGCCGAACTGGTGGCCGACGACGTGGTGGCCGTCGACCTGACCGCCACGCCCAAGGTCGTCAAGACAGACACCGAGACATACCAGGCGAAGGCCGTCATTATCGCCACCGGCTCCAAGTACAAGGAGCTTGGTGTCCCTGGTGAGAAGGAGCTGTCTGGACGCGGCGTGTCCTGGTGCGCGACTTGCGACGGGTTCTTCTTCCGCGACAAGGACATCGCAGTGATCGGCGGCGGTGACTCGGCGATCGAGGAGGCGACCTTCCTCTCAAGGTTCGCCAAGTCGGTCACGGTCGTGCACCGGCGCTCGGAACTGCGGGCGTCGAAGATCATGCAGGACCGGGCGTTCGCCAACGACAAGATCAAGTTCCTGTGGGACAGCGAAGTCGTCGAGGTGCTCAGTGACAACAACAAGGTGAACGGCCTGCGGATCAAGAACCTAGGCGACGCCTCGGAGCAGGTGCTGCCGGTGAGCGGCATGTTCGTCGCGATCGGCCACTCGCCGCGCAGCGAGCTGTTCAAGGGGCAGCTCAAGATCGACCCTGAAGGCTACCTGGTGGTGGATCAGCCATCCACCCGCACGGCGATCGAGGGCGTGTTCGCCTGCGGTGACGTCGTAGACCACACGTACCGCCAGGCCGTGACCGCGGCGGGAACGGGCTGTTCCGCCGCGATCGACGCCGAGCGGTGGCTGGCGGCGCACGAGTAATTCGCAATCCTCATCAGACACGGAAGGTGCAGACAATGGGAGCGACCAAGGTTGTGACCGACGAGACCTTCGACACGGAAGTGCTGCAGAGCAGCAAGCCGGTCGTCGTCGACTACTGGGCCGAGTGGTGCGGACCGTGCAAAATGGTCTCCCCGGTTCTCGAGGAGATCGCTGAGGAGCACAGCGACAAGATCGACGTGGTCAAGCTGAACATCGACGAGAACCCTACAATCTCGCAGAAGTACCAGATCATGGCCATCCCGACCATGAGCGTCTTCCAGAACGGCGAGGTCGTCAAGCAGATCGTGGGTGCGAAGCCGAAGGCGGCGCTCCTGCGGGAACTGGCCGAGTTCATCTGAGTCCAGCCTGACGCACACGCGAACGGCGGGCGAGCCATCCGGCTCGCCCGCCGTTCGCGTTTCCCGCACTTTCCTGGCCTGTGCCTGATCAGATGCCGCCGACGGCCACCGGGCGAAGGACGCGCTCCGGGGTCATGGAGCCGAGCAGCCGTTCCAGCGCGACCTCGACGTCTTCGCGCCAGGTGAGGGCGGTCCGCAGCTCCATCCGCAGCCGAGGATGATGGTGGTGCGGTCGTATCGTCTTAAACCCGACCGAGAGCAGGTAATCGACAGGCATCACGCAGGCCGGGGATTTCCACTGCTTGTCGCCGAAGGCCTCGATGGCCTTGACCCCGCGGCGCGTGAGGTCTTTCGCTACGCCTTGGATGAGCATGCGGCCAAGGCCGCCCCCGGTGAATTCGTCGAGCACACGAGCCGTCATCAAGAGCACCGCGTCGGCACTCACGGGGCTAGTCGGAAACGTGACCGACCGGGGGACATAATGCGGGGGCGCGAAAAGCACGAATGCGGCGGGGACACCGTCCACGTAGAGGATCTTTCCGCAGCTGCCCCACTCGAGCAAGACCGAGGAGATCCACGACTCCTTTTCCAGCCCAGGGTCGTTTGCCTCCGCCCGCGCCTTGCTTACCGGGTCGAGTTCCCAGAAGACACA
>DASXJE010000181.1 GCA_036497565.1 Mycobacteriales bacterium | reverse complement strand
CTGCACCACCTCCCCGCCATGCCCGACCCACCCGACCCACCACCCACCGCACGCCGGCGCACACCCGAATTGGTCACCACCAGCTGGACGAATGGTGCAACATCGTGCGCGCTACCCGCACAATCCGGCCGCGGATGCGAGTACGACGCACGATGATGCCCAGCCCCACCACACCAGCCGGCCGATCGGCGAACATCGGACGCGCTACTCGCACAATCCGGACTCCGATGCGAGTACAGCGTCCGATGATGCCCAGCTCGACCCAGCTGATGAGTCGGCGGCCGTCGACGTCGTGCGCGCTACTCGCACAATCGGGTCCCGGATGCGAGTACGACGCACGATGATGGTTGCCACCTCGGCCCACCGCAGGACGGCACCACGCACCGGCCACTCGAATGCCTATGTGGTCAGGCGGCGTTGTGCGACACGGGCCAACAGACTTCGGTCTCGTGGTTCAGCAGGTCGTCCTCGTCGCCGAGCGGAAGGTACCGCTCCCGGATCGGTCCGGCGGCGCCGACAGCGCGCTCGGCGACCCAGGTGCCGAGTGCGCCGTAGGTCTGGTCGAGATCGCTGAACGGTCCGTGATGCGAGGTGACTGCAAGCTCGGCAGCGGGCACGTCGTAGGCGACGATCCGTGCCCCGGCCGGAGGCGCGCCGGCGGCAGGGACGAAGGCGACGAGCTCACCCTCCTCGATCTCGAAGAAGTCGTCGGGGAACAACGCCCCGTCGGGACCGGACCTCGTCGCGCCGGAGTCGCGCAGCGCCTTGTGCAGCTCCCCGAACGCCGCCATCCACCAGGCCACGGCGTCGGCGGACCGGACCCGCTCGACGATGGCGAACGACGGGGTCACCGGCTCGGACCGGTAGCGGACCTCGGCCGGCGTCCGGGTTCCCGAAAGCAGGCCACGCAGCGAGGCGACGGTCTCCTGTGTCTGCGCCAACTGTCGCTCCATTCGTTCGAGGTGGGCGACGATCGCCCGGTTGCGCGCATCGACGTCCGGGGCCTGGAGCACCGACCGGACCTCGTCGAGCGGCATCCCGAGGTCGCGGAATCTCCGGATGACCTGAGCCGTGGCCACCTGATCCGGCCGGTAGAAGCGGTACCCCGTCGCCGGATCCACGGTCGCCGGCTCCAGCAGATCCACGTCGTGGTAGTGCCGCAGGGCTTTGACACTGAGGTAGGTCATCCGCGAGAAGTCGCCGATGCTGAGCAACACGTCCATGCGCGCAGCCTGCACCCTCCCCCTACCGGAGAGTCAAGCGAGGTGAGCGGGCCGAAAAAACTTCGAGATTGTCGTTGACTCTCCTGTTACAGGAGGCCGGACAACAGACGCATGAACGAACTCCTCAAGGCCCCCACACCGCATCTCGTCGAGGCGCCCCCCGAGGCGCGTGGACCGCTTGCCCGGCTCCGGGCGAGCCACTGGTCGGCACTGCCGGTACTACTCGCCGGGACCTTCCTGATCGTCCTGGACTTCTTCATCGTCAACGTGGCACTCCCGTCGATGCAGACGGAACTGCACGCCACCACCACCATGATCGAGTGGGTCGTGGCGGGTTACGGCCTCACGTTCGCCGTACTCCTGCTCGCGGCGGGCCGCTTCGGCGATCGATGGGGCCGCCGGCGCCTGTTCGCCATCGGCGTCGGGACATTCACCGTCGCCTCCGCCGTCTGTGGCGTCGCGCCGAACGCCACCGTTCTGGTCGTCGCGCGTCTCGCCCAGGGAGCAGCTGCCGCGCTGATCAGCCCTACCGTGCTGGCCATCATCGGTGTCGTCTACACCGGCAAGGACCGGGCCCGCGCCATCGGCATGTACGCCACGGTCATGGGACTCGCGGCCGCCGGCGGCCAGCTGATCGGCGGCCTGCTGCTCAGCGCGAACATCGCCGGACTCGGCTGGCGCACGGTCTTCCTCATCAACGTGCCGGTCGGCATCGTCGCGTTGCTGGCGACGCCGAAGTTCGTGCCGGAGTCACGTGAGGCCCGGCCCGCGCGTACCGACGTCGTCGGCTTGGTTCTCGCGACGGTGGGCGTCACCGCGCTCATACTGCCGCTCCTCGAAGGACGCCAGGAGGGCTGGCCGGTCTGGACGTGGGTGAGCCTCGCCGCCGCCCCGCTGTTCCTCGTCGAGTTCGCGCTGCGCCAGCGGGCCCTGGTCCGTCGGGCGGAGGCGCCGCTGCTCGACCCGCGTCTGTTCCGGTCGCGCAGCTTCACCGCCGGACTGGTCGCGCAGTTCGCCCTGTGGGGCGGGCAGGCGTCGTACTTCCTGATTCTGGCGCTCTTTCTGCAGGAGGGACGAGGACTGAGCGCCCTTCAGTCCGGACTGGTCTTCACCATCGTCGCCGCGGCCTATCTCATCGGGTCGGCGAAGGCTCCGGCACTGTCCGCGCGCTACGGGCGCACGGTGGTTACGGCAGGTGCGGTGCTTCTCGCGGTCGGACACCTCGCGCTCGTGTTGGCGACCACCGAGGTCGGCGTCGGCGGCTCGGTCTTCACCCTCGCGCCCGGACTGCTGTTCGCCGGAGTGGGTATGGGGTTGTGCATCACCGCGCTGACCACGACGGTGCTCAGCGACGCCGATCCGCAGCAGGCTGGCGCGGTCTCCGGTGCGCTGTCGAGCGTGCAGCAGATCGGCAACGCCGTCGGGGTCGCGGTCATCGGCCTGATCTTCTTCGGCGGGCTGGGCAGCGGCTACGCCCACGCGTTCGACATGAGCCTCATCGCGCTCGCCGGGCTGCTCGGTGTACTCGCCGTTCTCAGCCGGTTCCTGCCGCGCAAGGACACCGCCGTCGCGGAGACCGGGATCGCCGCCTGACCGGAAGCAGGAGGTGGCGTACGCCGCCGGCGGTGGGGAGCTCTGCTCTCTGCCGCCGGCGGCGTCACTGGTCTCAGGCCGGGTTCCCTCACCACGCGTTCGCCTTCGGACTACGGTCATCCCTGACTGGAGTTTTCCGGTACCGGCGAAGAGGAGGGCCACGGAGATGGCTGATCAGGACGACGCGGACCAGATCGTCGGCTCCGATCGCGGCCGTCAACTCGATGAGGAGCTCGCGAGGCTCCGCGCCCAGAAGCGCGAGATCGAAGGCACCTTCGACACCGACAATCCCCGTGGCGACAGCGGTGACCAGGCCGATGAGATCGAACGCGGGTCTGAGCTGACCTGGATCGACGACCGCATCACCGAACTCACCGATCTCCTCGAGCACGGCGTCGGCGCCGACCGACCGGCCGGCGACCGGGTCGAAGTCGGGTCGCAGGTGGTCCTAGAGTTCTCCGACGGGACCCGGGAGACCCTCTTCGTCGGCGACGTCGGCCTGGATACCGGGCAGTCGACGGTGCTCACCCCCGACAGCCCGCTCGGGCGAGCCACACTCGGGCACCGGGTGGGCGACACCGTGACCTATCCCGCTCCGTCCGGACCCACGCAGGCGACCGTTGTGGAGATCAGCGTCCCCTGAACGCGGTTGATTCACGTCAACGAAGTACTAAGGACGTGCGTCGCCTCGTCGACGGCGGGATAGCGATATTCGGTCGCCACGCGGGGATCGCGGGCGTTTCCTAGACCAATGGACGTGCGCTGGCTGGATCCGCAGCGCCTGGACGCCCGCGATGTCGCGGGCGCCGCGGCGGTGTTCGAGGCTGCCCGGGTGGTCGACTGTCCGCATGAGCACGGGGATACCGCGGCGTCCGTGGCCGCGAATGTCACCCACGGGTACGACGGTGACCCGCCGGTCGTTGGGCTCGTGCGCGCCAAGGGCGGCCGCGTCGTCGGAATCGTGGAGGTCGACCTTCCGCGTCGGGACAACCGGCACCTCGGATGGGTCGGGGTCACGGTCGACCCACTGGCGCGGCGGCAGGGGGTCGGCCGGTCACTCTTCGAGGCGGCGGTGGAGCGGGTGCGCGCCGACGGACGGCGCCTGGTCGTCGCCAACACCTTCGAGGGCACCGCCGGCGTCGGTCTCCTCGAGACGATGGGGCTCGGCCGGGTATCGGTGGAGGTGCAGCGGAGGCAGCACATCCTCGACATCGACTGGGAGCGGCTCGACCACGACTACGCGCTGGCGGAGCGCCACTGCGTCGAATACGACCTCGTGCAGATGCCCGGGAGGACACCCGAGCATCTGCTCGACGACGTCGCCCGGATGGCCGCGGCCATCAACGACGCGCCGACCGACGACTACGACGTGGAGGACGAGGTCTTCACGCCGGAACGGCTCAGGGGCTTCGACGACGCACAACGCGTGCACGAGCGGCGGGTCTACCGGCTGGTCGCCCGGGATCGTCGTACCGGCGATCTCGCCGGCCACACGCTGGTCAGCGTCGATGGACCTCGTCCGTGGTTCGGCTGGCAGTACGACACAAGCGTGCTCCGCGCGCACCGCGGTCACCGGCTCGGCTTCGTGCTGAAGGCCGCGATGCTGCGCTGGCTCGCCGAGGAGGAACCGCAATTGCGCACCCTCGACACCTGGAACGCGGCTTCCAACGACCACATGATCAGGGTCAACGAGATGCTCGGCTACCGGGTCGTCGCCAACGTCATCGGCTGGCAACGGCACCTGTAGCCGAGTACCCGTCCGTCAGCGCACCTGGGTGAGCACCGTGTTGGACATACCGGCGTTGGTGGTGTTGGTCGCGTAGTAGCGGTAGTCGGTGTTGGCGACGTAGCTGGTCATCCAGCGGCCACCGGCCGTGGCGGTGAGTGTCCGGCGCGCCGTGTAGCCCGGCACGTCCTTCTTCTTGAACCACACCCGGATCGTCATGCCCGGCCGGGCCGTACCGACGATATTGACGGTCGAGCCTTGCGGGACCGTCGCCGGCCCCACCGTGAACGGCTTGATCTGAGTCAGGCCATGTGGCGACATCTGCCCACCGGAGGTGGCGTAGTAGCGGTAGTCGTTGTTGGCGACGTAACTGGTCGCCCAGTGCCCGTTGGCGTCGGCGTGCAGTCGACGACGGTTGGTGTAGTCGTCGGTGATGTACTTGTGGAACCACACGTTGACGATCGCGTTGGGTGCTGCGGTGCCGCTCAACCCCACACTCGTGTTGAGCTGGGCGAAGGCGGGTCCGGTGATGGTCACCGCCGGCCCGAGCGGGGTCACCGTGTTGGATGCCGTCGACGGCGCGGACGGACCGACCGAGTTGGTCGCGGTGACCCGGAACGAGTACTGGTCGCCGTTGGTCAGGCCGGTCACGGTGATCGGGCTCCCCGGGCCGCTGGCGGTCTGCCCGCCGCGGTTCGGGTTGGTGTGGTCCGTGGCCCGCACCGAATACGAGGTGATGGCCGCGCCGCCGTCATTGACCGGCGGGGTGAAGGTGACCGCGGCGGTGCCGTTCCCGGCGGTCGCATGCGCGTCGGTCGGCGGGTCGGGCACGGTGACCGGGCCCATCGGCGTGACCGCGTTGGATGGGTCGGACGGGTCGGACGTGCCGACCCTGTTGGTGGCGGTGACCGTAAAGGTGTACGTCGTGCCGTTGGTCAGCCCGTGCACCACGATCGGGCTCCCCGGGCCGGTGGTCGCCTGGCCGTCCGCCGGGGCCCCGCCGACTACCCGACAACTCCGGGACACACAGGGGGAGACCGCCTCGGCGGTCACGGTGTAGTGGGTGATCGTCGCCCCGCCGTCGTCCGCCGGCGGCGTGAAGCTGACCGTCGCCTCCATGTGGCCCGCGACCGCGGTCGCGTCGGTGGGTGCGTCGGGCACGGTCGCCGGAGTGACCGAGTTGGACGGATGCGACGGCAGCGACATGCCGTGGGTGTTCTTCGCGGTGACCGTGAAGGTGTACGGCGTGCCATTGGTCAACCCGGTCACGGTGATCGGGCTTGCGAGTCCGCTGGCGGCTTTGCCGCCGGGGGATGCCGTCACGGTGTAGCTGGTGATCGGCGCACCGCCGGTGCGCACCGGCGGGGTAAACGTCACCACGGCGCTGGCATTACCGCCGGTCGCGTGCACACGAGTCGGTGGGTGGGGCACGGTTCCGGGGGTCACCGTGTTGGAAGCCGCGGACGGGTCCGAATCGCCGAAGGCATTCATCGCCTGCACGGTGAAGGTGTAGTCGTCGCCGTTGTGCAGGCCGGTCACCGTGATCGGGCTGTGGGAGCCGGTTTCGGTCTGGCCGCCGCGGCTCGGTTCGGTGACGTCGGTGGCGAGCACGGTGTAGCCGGTGATCGGCGGGCCGCCGTCGTTCACCGGCGGGGTAAAGGACACGGCGGCTGACTGGTTCCCCGCAGTCGCGGTCACGCCGGTCGGCGGATCGGGGACGGTGCCGGGGATGACCCTGTTGGACGGGCTTGAGGGCTTCGACTTGCCGAAGAAGTTCCGCGCGACCACGGTGAAGCTGTAGGTGTCGCCGTTGGTCAACCCGCGCACGGTGATCGGGCTCGTCACGCGGGTGGCGGTCTGCCCGCCGCGTCCTGCATCAGTGTGGTCGGTCGCCGTGACGGTGTAGTCGCGGATGCGTACGCCGCCATTGCTCACCGGGATCTTGAACTTCACCAGGGCGTCGGTGTTGCCCGCGGTCGCTTCTGCGCCGATCGGAGGTGCGGGCACGGTGCCCGGGATGACCGGGAAGGACGGCAGCGACGGGATCGACGTACCGAAGAAGTTATGCGCGGTGACGGTGAAGGTGTAGACGTCGCCGTTGTGCAGGGTGCGGACGGTCAGCGGACTCCGCAGCCCGACTGCCGTCTGCCCGCCACGTGCGGGATTGGTGAGATCGTGGGCGGTGACGTTGTAGCGGGTGATCTTCGCCAGGCCCCGGTTCGTCGGTGGGCTGAAGGTCACCGTCGCCTGGGCGTTGGCGGCCACGGCCGAGACGTTCCTCGGCGGACCGGGTTGACCGATCGCGTTCGGTGCCGGCGCGGCGGCGGCCGTACCCGTCCCGAGCGTCTGCACTGATGCGGCGATGAGGATGGCGACAGACGCCACCTGCATGAAACGGATGCGAGGCACGATCCGACCCCCCGTCGGGTTACCCACCCTGAGTGGTCGAAGTATTACACAGCGCGTCAACTGTCCGTCCCGTCTCACCCGTAGCACCCGTTTCACGGCCCAGAGATTCCGCGTCAACGTGACGTTGACGCGACAAGAGCGCCGGAACGTCACGTTCGCGCGGAATGCGGGACCTATGCTTGCGCCACAGCTCGACGCTGCGTCGGGTTCCGGGGGCAGCCGTGGCCGTGAAAGCGCCGAGTGTGAGGCATCAGCGGTCCGCCGGCAAAGCCGAGCCCCGGTGGCCGATGGCGCTGGCCATCCTCGCCTGCGGGGTATTGCGGCTGGCCTTGCCGACCCAACTTCGGGCCGGAGAAGCGCCCTGGTTGATGCTGCTCGTCGTCGGCGTCCTGCTCGGCGTCCTCATGATCGGCGACCCCGGGCGGATCGACCGCGATTCGACCTGGCTCCGGGTCATGACCGGATCGTTGATCGGCCTCATCACGCTCGCCAATTCGGTCGCGGCGGTGCGGTTGGTGGCGAGCATCATCAGCACGGCTCCGTTCACCTCGGACGCCAACGTGCTGCTGGAGGCCGGCGGCGCGGTCTGGGCCACCAACCTGATCGTCTTCGGGCTGTGGTTCTGGGACCTCGACCGCGGGGGAGCGGCGGCCCGCGCCCGCGGCTCCGCCACCCGGCCCGCGTTTCTCTTTCCGGAGATGACCAACCCGGATTTCGTCCGGCCGAACTGGTATCCCAAGTTCGTCGACTACCTGCACCTGTCGTTCTCGACGGCGACGGCGTTCAGCCCGACCGACGTGTCGCCGATCAAGGCGTGGGCAAAGCTGATGATGCTCGTCGAGGACGCGATCTCGCTGATCGTCGCCCTGCTCGTCGTCGCCCGCGCGGTCAACATCCTCAAGTAGCTACAACTTCACGGAGTTACAGGTCGCCGAGGTAGAACCGCGTGCCCTGGTCGTCGGTGCACGTGCTCGTCGTCCCGTAGGGCTGGCGCTCCGGATCGGTGGCGGTGCCGCCGGCCCGGCGTACCCGCTCGACCGCGGCGTCGATGTCGTCCACCCGCCACATCGGTACGCCGGTCGCGACGTCGTTCCCGCCGGCCATCCCCGTCATCGCGACGACGTCCTCGACGCTCCACCCGTCCGGCACCCGGCCGGCACTGAACCGCCAGCCGAGTACGGCGCCGTAGAAGGCGTGGGCCCGCGCGGAATCGACGACCTCCAGGGTGAGGTAGGAGAGGTCGCCCTGCCGTACGCCGTTCGCGGGTGGGCGGGCACCGGACGATCCGGCCGGCTGCTGGTAGACCGCGAACGCCGTGCCCTGGTCGTCGACGCACATCGCGGTACGGCCGTACGGCTCCTCTGTCGGCTCGTCCGCCTGCCCGCCCGAGGTCCGGACCTGCGCGACCGCGACGTCGACGTCGTCGACGGCGTAGCAGCAGAAGAGCGTGCCGCGTTCCTGACTGCCGAACATGCCGATCGACGGCGTCGAGCCGACGACCTGCCGGCTCTGTGGTTCGTGCTGCGGCGCGTAGGTCCAGCCGAGCACCGACTCGTAGAACGCGGCCGCGCGGTCGACGTCGGGCACCCACACGGAGACGTAGCCGATGTCGCCGTGCCGGTACGACGGAGCCGCGGCGGGCAGCGGCGTCTGCAGCATCCAGCGGTGCTGGAAGGGGTCGACGACGGTGGCGTTGCGGTGGCCGTAGCCCTCGTAGGGCTCGCGGGTCAGTTGGCCGCCGGCGCGCGCCGCGGCGGCGATCGTCGCGTCGACGTCGGGCACGGTGAGCACCAGGCTCACCGACGCGGCGCCCGGCTGCGGACCGACCACCCCGATCTCGGGATGCTCGTCGGACAGGTACAGCGTGCCGCCGGCGACCTCGAGCTCGGCATGGCCGACCCGTCCGTCCGGCATGACGATCGGCTCGCCGATCTGACGGGCGCTGAAAACCTCGACGTACCAGTCGATCGCGCGTCGCGCATCGCTGACGGCCAGGTAGGGGATCGCGGCACCGGCGGCGGCCGGGACGGCCGTCTCTGCGGCGGGCGCGGCGGTGGTGGTGGTCATGGCGACTCCTCGGGGAAGGGCCAGCGCACGTTCGACGCGGGCGCGCAGGCGGGCGGCAAAGGTGGGATCGGGGTCGGCCGGCGTGACCGGCGTCCGCAGGATGTCCAGGGGATCAGTCATCGCCGTCCTCCTCTCCGGATCGGTCGGTGGGATAAGCGCGGCGGAAGGCGGCGCGGGCTCGAACGAGCAGTGCCTCGGTGGCATGCACGGTGCGATCGAGGACATGGGCGACGTCGGCCACCGGCAGGTCGTCGAGGTAGCGCAGGGTCAGCGCGGCCCGGTGGTGCGGGCCGAGTTGCTCCAACGTGTCGCGGGCCTGCAGTGCGTCGAGGGTGATGTCCCACGGATCATCGGCGCTCTCGCCGCCCTCGTCGGCGACCGCTCGCAGCCCGCGCTGTTCCCGGGCCTGGCCGCGCCAGTGATCGGCGAGCTTGTGCCGGGCGACGCCCACCAGCCAGGCCGTCGTCACCGGCGGCGGATGCTCCCGGCGTACGGCGTCCACGGCAGCCAGGAAGGTCTCGGCCGTGAGGTCCTCGGCGAGCGCCGTGCGGCCACAGCGCGACAGCAGGTAGCCGTAGACGTGCGGAAGCGCCGCGTCGTACGTCGCGAGCAGGCCGGCCCGCGGATCGCGCGATGCCGCCGGTTGCTCGCTCACACCTGCATCGTCGTCCTGCGGGCCAGAACTCCGACGGGTCGGACGGAGAATTCTTTCGGATTAGCCCAGCCAGCCCGGCCGGACCAGGCCCGTCTCGTAGGCGATGACGACGAGTTGGGCCCGGTCGCGGGCGCCGAGCTTCACCATCGCCCGGCTGACATGGGTCTTCGCCGTCGCCGGGCTGACCACCAGCCGGGCCGCGATGGCGTCGTTGGACAGACCGCCCGCGACGAGGGCCATGATCTCGCGTTCCCGCTCGGTCAGGCTGTCGAGTTCGTGTGCGGGCCGCGGCTCCTTGGCCCGGGTGGCGAACTCCGCGATCAGCCGCCGGGTCACGCCGGGGGAGAGCAGCGCGTCTCCGTCCGCGACGGCGCGCACCCCGCGGAGCAGGTCGGCCGGCTCGGTGTCCTTGACGAGGAAGCCGCTCGCGCCCTGGCGCAGCGCCTCGAAGACGTACTCGTCGAGCTCGAAGGTCGTCAGGATCACGATCCGCACCTTGTCCAGCCGCGGGTCGGCGGTGATCCGGGCGGTGGCGGCCAGGCCGTCGACGGCCGGCATCCGGATGTCCATCAGCACCACGTCGGGCAGCAGGGTCGCCGCGAGCTGCACCGCCTCCTCGCCGTCGGCGGCTTCGCCGACCACTTCGATGTCCGGTTGCGCGTCGAGCAGCGCGCGGAAGCCGGCCCGGACGAGGGCCTGGTCGTCGGCGAGCAGGATCGAGATCATCGGGAGCCCTCCAGCGGCAGCGTGGCGCGGACCCGGAACCCGCCGTCCGACCGCGGCCCGGCCTCGAGCCGGCCACCGAGTGCGACGGCCCGCTCCCGCATGCCGGGGATGCCGTTGCCCCCCGAGTCGGAACCAGAGTCAGACGCGGAGTCGGCGTCGAAGGCGGTGCGCCGGCCGACGCCGTCGTCGGCCACCTCGACGGTCAGCTGGTCCGATCCGTAGACGACCCGGACGACGGCGTTGGCCGGCCCAGCGTGGCGGGTCACGTTGGTCAGTGCCTCCTGCACGATGCGGTACGCCGCGAGGTCCACACCGGCCGGCAACGGCTGCGGCGCACCGTCGACCTCGGTCCGCACCGACATGCCTGCCGCCGACGCGCGGGTGGTCAGGTCGTCCAGCCGCAACAGGCTCGGTGCCGGCGACCGCGGGGCGTCCTCGTCCACCTGGCGGAGCACCCCGAGCACCGACCGCAGCTCTTGTAGCGCCTCCTTGCTCTCCTGCTTGATCGCCAGCAGGGCCTCCCGTCCCTGTTCAGGTCGCTCGTCGAGCAGGTGCAGGGCCACCCCGGCCTGGACGTTGATCAGGGAGATGTTGTGGGCGAGGACGTCGTGCAGTTCGCGGGCGATCCGCAGCCGCTCCTCGCTCGCCCGCCGGCGGCTGTGCTCCTCGCGGGCCCGGCGCCGCTCGACCCCCTGCGCCCGCTGCGTACGCACGACCTCGGCGACGGTGGCTAGCAGGAGCAGCCAGGCGGCGATCCCCACGGCCAAGCCGATCGACGGCGCCGACCCGTGCCCGGCCAGGGGAGGGAGCCAGAGGAACGCGCCGTAGGCCGCGGCGAGCGTGCCCCGGGCGAGCCACCGCCGGCCGGCTCCGACCGCCGAGAAGTAGGCGATCGCCGGGGCCAGGTAGACCGGCCCGGCGGGATAGCCGAGCATCCGGTAGGCGAACGTGACGGCGAAGACCGTGAGCAGGACCTGGGCCGGCCAGCGTCGGCGTAGGAGCAGGGCCGCCGGGCCGGCGACGAGGAGCAGGTAGCCCCCGGCGTTGAGCGGGGTCGCGTCCGGGTGGCCGCGCGTCGCGAAGTGGCTCCCGGCGAGCTGGACGATCGCGACGAAGACCGCGAGGCGCAGGTCGGACGGCCGGCACCACCGCCGGTCGAAGACGTCGCCGCGGGTCACCACGTATCGAACGGTAGGGCACCGCCGCTCGCGGGGCATCGGTCGAGGACAGGCTCCCGGCGTACCACCGGGGGAGTACGCCGGCGCTCTGTCCGGTCGGGCTCAGCGCCGCGGCGTCGCCGCGGTCGTGGTGGGCGAGCGCTGCAGCTCGGGCGGCGGGTAGTGCCGCGGCCGCATCCGCAGCCGCCAGGTGAGCAGCGCGCCGGTCAGCAGGGCGGCCCCATAGAGCACGCAGTGCACCACCGGCCACAGCAGTGCGCCGCCGTACTGTGCGTGGTCGGCGAGCTGGCGCGGCCCCCAGAACGGCAACAGCTCGCCGAGCGCAGAGGTGCGGCTGAGCGAGAGCTGCACCCCCACCACGGCGATGAGCGTGAGGATCCCCTCCATCTCGTTGGGGATCGTCGTACCGACGGTCAGGCCGAGGGCGATCGCCACCGCGGCGGTGAGCAGGACGGCGAGGAGCAGTTCGAGGCTGGAGTTGGCCGGGTGCGAGCCGACGACCATGATCACGGTGAAGATGCCGGCGATCGCCGTCGCGATGCCGTTGAGCAGCAGGAGCCGCCCGGCGAGGAGCAGCGCCGGCGGGTAGCCGCACAGCACCAGCCGGATGTCGACGTCGCGCGAGCCTGCCGTCGCGAAGTAGGCGATGCCGCTGGTGGCGAAGGCCATGCCGACGGTGCCGTTCTCCAGCGGGATGGCCTTGAGGCCGTTGGCGCGGGCGGAGAAGTAGAAGACCAACGGCAGGATCAGGAGCAGCAGCAGGGTGACGTGCCGGCGGAGCAGGTTGCGGCCGTCCATCTCGGCGACGACGAGCACCCGGGTGATGGCCCGGGTGATCCGGCCGCGCGGGCTCACGCCGCCTCCTTGGCCGGCGGGGTCTGGTCCGGAACGTGGAGTTCGACGACCCGGTCGACCCGGTCGAGCTCGGCGAGCATGTGGGTGACGACGACGACGGCCTTGCCCTCCTCGCGCCAGCGGTCGACGTGGTGCCAGAACGAGACGAACGAGCCGTGGTCGAAACCCTGGTAGGGCTCGTCGAGCAGCAGCACAGGCGGGTCACCGAGCAGGGCCAGGGCGAGGTTGAGCTTCTGCCGGCTGCCGCCGGAGAGGTGTTTGGAGACGGTGGTGTCACCGATCGGGAAGCTCAGGTCGTGCAGCAGGGCGCGGCCGTGGGTGAGGGCGGCCTGCCGGCCCAGTCCCACGGCCTGGCCGAAGAGGATGAGGTGCTCGTCGGCGGTGAGCAGGTCGAGTACGCCGGGCTCCTGCGGGCAGTAGCCGACCCGGCCGCGTTCCTCGACGGTTCCGTCGTCGGGCTGGACCAGGCCGGCGCAGATTTTCAGCAGGGTCGACTTGCCCGCGCCGTTCTCCCCGACGATCGCGACCGCCTCGCCCGGGGCGATGACCAGGGACGCGTCATCGAGGACCAGTCGTTGGCGGTAGCGCTTGCGGATGTTCGTCGCGTGCAGCAGCGGTAGCCCTGGGTGTGCCGCGCCCACGAACTGATGCTGCCACGGATCCGTGCCCGGCGCCCGCCGCCGGTCGGATGGTCTCGCCGTACCGGTCAGTCACCGTCCTGCAGCCGGGCGAGTACCTCGTCGTGCAGCAGTCCGTTGGTGGCCACCGCGCTGCCACCGGCCGGCCCGGGCCGGCCGTCGAGGCTGGTGAAGCGGCCGCCGGCCTCCTCGACGATCAGGGAGAGCGGGGCGAGGTCCCACAGCGAGACTTCCGGCTCGCAGGCGACGTCGACCGCACCGTCGGCGACCAGGGCGTGCGACCAGAAGTCGCCGTAGGCGCGCGAGCGCCAGACCGTGTCGGCCAGGCTGAGGAAGCGCCCGAGCCGTCCCTGTCCGTCCCAGCCGTCGAGGCCGGAGTAGGACAGGCTCGCGTCGGCGAGCTCGGACACCTGCGACACCCGGCAGGGGGACGCCGAGGACATGCTGCGGCCGGTGAACGCGCCGGCGCCGCGCGCCGCCCACCAGCGCCGGTTCAGCGCGGGCGCGCTGACGACGCCGGCCACCACGTCGTCGCCGTCCATCAGCGCGATCAGCGTGGCCCAGACCGGCACGCCACGCACGAAGTTCTTGGTCCCGTCGATGGGGTCGATCACCCAGCAGCGCGAGCCAGCCCCGGAACGTCCCATCTCCTCGCCGAGTACGGCGTCGCGGCGTCGGGCGCGGTGGAGCGTGGAGCGCATGGCCTCCTCGACCGCCTTGTCGGCGTCGGTGACCGGGGTCATGTCCGGCTTGGTCTCGACCTTCAGGTCGAGGGCCCTGAAGCGGGACATCGACGTTGCGTCTGCGTCGTCGGCCAGCACGTGGGCCAGGGCCAGGTCGTCGGAGTAGCCGCGCGTTGCCGCCATGGCTGGGCACGTTACCGCCGGGCCGGGTGTGGACCACACAGCGACGCACTCCAGCACCCAAAGACCGCCCTGACCGGCCTCGGACAAAACCCACTACTAGTGGGTTATGGACACCTGGCACGGCGTGTCGCGGACCAAAACCCACTACTAGTGGGTTTTGTCCGGGAGGACATCCGGGGTGGCGGCGCGGCGCACCTGGTCGGCCACTGCCGCCACGTCGGCCGGCCCGGTGGTGTCGACCTCGATGACCGGCCATCCGCCCGCGACCGGTACGGCGATCTCGTCGTTCCACAGTTCGTGCGGGCGCCGCGACTCGTCGAAGTGACCTGCGGCCCGGGGGCGGGCCCGGCTCCGTTCCTCGTAACGCCGCCGGAGGGTCTCGCGGTCGCAGCGGCAGAAGACCTCGACGATCGGAGCCGCGAGGCCGTGCAGCCGCGGCCGCGCGCGGCTGCGGTAGAAGGGCGCCTCCAGGACGGCGCCGGAGAGGTCCGCGGCCACGGCGTAGAGCACGTCGACCGACGCGCTGCCGAGTCGCCTCGAGTCGTCGAGGTCGGCGACGCCGAGCGCCGACATCAGCGCGTCCTTGATCGTGTCCTTGGCGAGCAGGGGGAGGTCGAGCGCCGCCGCCAGGGCGGGGGCGAGCGTCGACTTCCCGCTCGCCGGCGGGCCCGAGACGACGACGAACAGTCGATCCGGCGACGCGGTCACCAGTGCTCCTCGCCGGAGCGCGCACGCAGCAACCGGCGGAAGGACTCCAGCCGTCGTGGCTCGGCATTGCCCGCGGCGACCCAGGCGTCCAAGGAGCACCGGTCGGCGGTGGCGCTGTGGTCGCACCCGGGCGGGCACGTCTCGGCCCCGGCGGCCAGGTCGGGGAACGCCGCGAGGATGTCGGCCGGCCGCACGTGCGCCAGCCCGAACGACCGGATCCCCGGGGTGTCGACGACCCACCCGCCGCCGGGCAGCGGCAGCGCGACCGCCGAGGACGAGACGTGCCGGCCCTTGCCGATGGCGCTCACCGCCCCGACGGCGCGCTCGGCCTCGGGCACGAGGGTGTTGACCAGGGTGGACTTGCCGACGCCGGAGTGTCCGATGAAGACGCTGGTCCGGTCGCTCAACCGGGCCCGCAGACCCGCCGGCTCCTGGTCCCGGCGGGTGGTCACGGCGGGGAGCCCCAGGTCGGCGTACGCCGCGAGCACCGGTGCGGCCGGGCTCAGATCTGCCTTGGTGAGGCACAGCAGCGGGTCGAGTCCCCCGGCGTAGGCGGCCACCAGGCACCGGTCGATGAAGCCCATGCTCGGCGGCGGGTCGGCCAGCGAGGTCACCACGACGAGCTGGTCGGCGTTGGCGACGATGGCCCGCTCGACGGGGTCGGTGTCGTCGGCGGTACGCCGCAGCACGCTCGTCCTCGGCTCGATCCGCACGATGCGTGCCAGCGAACCGGGCCCGCCGGACAGGTCGCCGACCAGGGCCACCCGGTCACCGACCACGACGGACCCGCGGCCGAGTTCGCGGGCCCGCATCGCGGTGACCGCCGCTCCGTCGACCAGGCACGTGTACCGCCCGCGGTCGACGGCCGTCACGACGCCCGCGGCCGCACCGCGGTGACGGGGGCGCTGTTTCGTCCGCGGGCGCGAGCCGTGCCGACCCGGCCGGACCCGGACGTCGTCCTCGTCGAGCGGACGTCGACTCAGCGGAGGGCTCAGCGTCCCTCCCGCAGCAGCTCGTCCCACATCCCGACGAAGTCGGGCAGTGTCTTGCCGGTCGTCGCAATGTCCTGGACCGCGACCTCGTCGACGCACAGCCCGAGCAGCGCGCCTGCCTGCGCCATCCGATGGTCGTCGTACGTCGCGACGACACCGCCGTGCAGGGGCCGCGGCCGGATCAGCAGGCCGTCGTCGGTCTCGGTCACGTCCGAGCCGAGCGCGGAGAGTTCGTGGGCGAGCGCCGCCAGCCGGTCGGTCTCGTGCCCGCGCAGGTGGGCCAGGCCGGACAGCCGGGAGGGGCTGTCGGCGAGGGCACATGCGGCCGCCAGCACCGGTGCCAACTCGCCCACCTCGTGCAGGTCGGCCGTGAGACCGCGCACCCGCCCGGTGCCCCGCAGGGTGAGCCCGCCGTCGTCGAGGGCGCTGGTCGCCCCCATCTCGGCGAGCAGGTCGGGCAGGGCGGCCCCGGCCTGGGTGGTGCGCGCCGGCCAGTCCGGCACGTGCACCTGACCGCCGGTCACCAGGGCAGCGGCGAGGAACGGCGCGGCGTTGGACAGGTCGGGCTCGACGACCACGTCGACGGCCCGGATCGGGCCGGGCACCACCCGCCAGCGGTCCGGCGTGGTGTCGTCGACCTCGACCCCGGCCGTCCGCAGCATCGCCACGGACATCGCCACATGGGGGAGCGACGGCAGCGGCGGCCCCTCGTGGCGGAGGTCGAGCCCGCCGTCGTAGCGGGCCCCGGCCAGCAGCAGTGCGCTGACGAACTGGGAGGACGCCGAGGCATCGATCGTCACCGCGCCGCCGGCCACCCGGCCGTGCCCGCGGATGGTCAGCGGGATCGCGCCACGGCCCCCGTCGTCGACGTCGGCACCGAGCGCCCGCAGGGCCGTGACGAGCGGCCCGAGCGGGCGTTCCCGCGCCCGCGGGTCACCGTCGAAGGTCACCGGTCCCCGGGCGAGGGCGGCGACCGCGGGGACGAAGCGCAGGACGGTGCCGGCGAGGCCCACGTCGACGTCGGCCGGCCCGCGCAGCGGCTGGGGCGTGACCGTCCAGTCGACGGTGTCCGCCCGTCCCTCGCCCGGCCGCTCCACGATCCAGAGTCCGAGGGCGCACAGGGCACCCAGCATCAACGTGGTGTCGCGGGCCAGCAGCGGCCGCCGTACCCGCGACGGCGCGTCGGCCAGCGCGGCGAGCAGGAGGGCGCGGTTGGTCATCGATTTCGACCCGGGCAGCACGACGGTGGCGTCGACCGGTGAGGTCGCACGAGGGGCTGGCCAGGGTGACTGCACCTGCCTAGTCTGCCCGATCCGGCCGGCCCGATCGGCGGACGGCACGATCGCCCGGGGCGGCCGGCGCACCCGCCGTCGGTGTCAAGCGGGAATCGGCGGCGGTGTCGGTGACGTTGGGGACACAGATGGCCGTCACCCCCGGGCGACCGGCCGCAATACCGGGAAGGAGCGATGAGCGTGCAGGACACCCGAGCGAAGCCCACCTCGGACCCGAGACGTTGGTCCGTTTGGACCCCTTCGCTGCCCGATGACCAGGTCGGTCGGGATTCGGTACCCGATGTGACCGGTTCGGTCGGTAGTCAGACACCCCGCGTAAACTCGTGGCACAACGAGCCGACGGGAGAACGTGTGGTGGCCGAGGAGACGCCGGAACAGCGGCGTGAACGGTTCGAGCGAGATGCATTGCCCTTCCTCGATCAGCTGTATGCGGCCGCGATGCGGATGACCCGTAACCCCGCTGACGCCGAGGATCTCGTCCAGGAGACGTTCGTGAAGGCCTACGCCGCCTTCCACCAGTTCACCGAGGGCACCAACCTCAAGGCGTGGCTGTACCGAATCCTGACCAACACCTTCATCAACAGCTATCGCAAGCGCCAGCGTCAGCCGCAGCAGGCGGCCGGCGAGCAGGTCGAAGACTGGCAGCTCGCGGCCGCGGAGTCACACACGTCGAGCGGCCTGAAGTCGGCTGAGGTCGAGGCTCTCGACCATCTGCCCGACTCCGACGTCAAGAACGCTCTGCAGCAGCTTCCGGAGGATTTTCGGCTGGCGGTCTATCTCGCCGACGTCGAGGGCTTTTCTTACAAGGAAATTGCCGAGATCATGGATACGCCGATCGGCACCGTGATGTCGCGGCTGCACCGCGGGCGGCGCGGATTGCAGCGGCTGCTCACGGACTACGCGAGAGAGCGCGGAATCACCCCGGCGGTGGTTGGCGAGGGGAGTTCGTCATGAGCTGCGGGAAGCCTCATGAGGTCGACTGCCGGGACGTCCTTTCCGACGTCTATTTGTTCCTCGACAACGAGTGCGACGGCGGGCAACGCGCGAAGATCGAGCATCATCTCGACGAATGCGGGCCCTGCCTGCAGAAGTTCGGCATCGAGGAGGAGGTCAAGGCCCTCCTCGCCCGCAAATGCGGTGGCGACCGCGCACCGTCCACGTTGCGGGAGACGGTCAAGATCCGGCTGAGTCAGGTCATCATCACGACGGACTGAGCCGACCGTCGGTCGATCAGCTGTTCGGACGCTTTCCGTGGTTCGCCGACTTCTTCGACCGCGCCTTGCGTTTGCGGCTGCGCTTGGCCATCAGGCCTCCCCTCATCTGGTGCACCGAGCTTGGCACAGCCCCGGCGGCTCGGCCGAGCCGACCCGGGTGAGCGACGCCACTAAGGTCGTCTGAACGGGATAATCCGGCATCGGGCGCAGGACATGGTCCGGACAGGTCACGGCAGGGGAGGGGCGGCGGTGTTCGACACGATTCTCGTCGCGAGCCGGGGTGGGGTCGCCGTAAAGATCATCGACACCTGCCGGCGGTTGGGCGTGAAGTCGGTGGCCGTCTACTCCGACATCGACGCCGACGCCCTGCACGTCAGCCTGGCCGACGAGTCGCTCCTGCTGGGTCCGGCACCGTTGTCCGAGTCCTACGTCGACGTCGACCGCATCATCGAGGCTGCCCGGGTGACCGGCGCGCGCGCCGTGCACCCCGGTGACGGCCTGCTGGCCGGTGAGCCGTCGGCGGCCGCCCGGGTCCGCGAGGCCGGACTCGGCTGGGTTGGCCCCGGCTCCGAGGCGCTGACCTTGGCCGCCGATCAGCCCGCGGCGCGGGACGCCGCTGCGGCGGCAGGGGTGCCGATCACCGAGGAGACGGGCGGGGCACCGCACCACGCGCGCCGTATCGACGTCACGCTGCTCGGGCTCGTCGACCACCGGATCGTCGCGGTCAGCGAGCGGGACTCGTCCGTGCGCTCCGGGAGCCGGACTCTTGTCGACGACGTACCTCCGCCCGCCGGTGACGCGGACCTGCGCCGCCGGCTGCGGCGGGCCGCGGCGCAGATCGCCGAGACCGTCGACTACCGCGGTCTCGGGACCGTCCGGTTCCTCGTCGATCGGGACAGCGGTGAGCTCCGGTTCGGCGGACTGGAGCCGAGACTGTCGGCCGGGCTGGCCGTGACCGAACTCGTCACCGGGATCGACCTCGTCGAGCAGCAGCTGCTGATCGCCTCGGGCCAGCCGGTGTCCTTCGACGCCGATGAGCCGCCGTCGCGCGGGCATGCCGTGGGCGTCCGGATCTACGCCGAGGACCTCGACACCGTTCCCGCCGGGTCGACCAGGATCGCGACGTGGGAGCTGCCCGGCGCCGAGGGTGTGCGGATGGACTCCGGATACCGGCCGGGCGACACCGTCACCCGGCACTACGACCCGCTCCTCGGCGTCCTCGCGGCCTGGGGCGACGACCGGCGGGTCGCACTGGCCAGGTTGCGTATGGCGCTGGCCGCGGTCCGGCTCGACGGGCCCGCCGCCAACCTCGACCTCCTGGTCGAACTCCTCGACGACTCGCGGTTCGACGTCGGTGACTACGACGTCGGCCTGCTTCAGTCGCTGCGCCAGTGACCGCGCCGGTGACCGCGCCCGTCAGCGGGGGTGCCGGTCAACGGGGGCGTCGGCGTACCAGCTCGTAGGCGACGACCGCCGCAGCGCTGGCGACGTTGAGCGACTCGACCCCGCCGAAGAGCGGGATGGACAGCCACTGCTCGACCTGCCGGCGTACCTCGGGGGTGACGCCGCGGGTCTCGTTGCCGAGCACGAACGCGGCCATCGGCGCGAGTTCAGCGTCGTACAGCGGCGCGTCGCCCGTTCCGGCCAGGCCGTAGACGACGAACCCGGCCTGGCGCAGCAGGTGAGCTGCTTGCGCCGCGGTGGTGCAGCGCAGGATCGGGGCCCGGAAGGCGACCCCTGCCGACGCCTTGATGACCAGCGGACCGACTTCGGGGGTGCCGGAGTGCGGGAGTACGACGCCGTCGAGACCGGCCGCTGTCGCCGTACGCAGGATCATGCCGACGTTACTGGGGTTGGTGATCGCGTCGAGGACGAGTACGGCGGTGGTCTGCGGCTTTCGGCCGGGGTGAGTGTCGCCCCGGGCATGGCGGCGGGTGCGCCGCAGGAAGTCCTCCAAGGGCTGCATGCGGGGCGCGACGACGTCGGCGACGACCCCCTGATCGTGCCGGCCGTTACCGGCGAGCAGCTTGACCCGCTGCGCGGAGGTCCGCTCCACCTCGAGGTCGGCGTCGCCCGCGGCGCGCAGGATCGCGTCGACCGTGTCGCCGTGGGCGTTGTCGGCGACGTGCACCTTCGCAACCGTGAGCGCCGGGTTGTCGAGCGCCTCGAGCACCGGCTTGCGGCCGTAGACGGTGATGAAGACGTCGCGCGGCGACGGGCCCTGCTTCTTCGGACCGCTATGCACGGTCCTCCCTCCTCTTCGCCGGTGATCCGGCTGCCACGATCGCACGGCGGGCGTGGTGCGTGATTGGATGCTCCGGGAAAGACCCCGTTGCTGGAGGTGCTGTGGCCGAGGAGATCCGTGCGGAGATGGTCGCCAACGTCTGGAAGGTCGTGGTCGCCGAGGGCGACCAGGTCGCGGACGGCGACACGCTGGTGATCCTCGAATCCATGAAGATGGAGATCCCGGTGCTCACCGAAACTGCCGGTCGGGTGTCCGAACTCGCCGTCGCCGAGGGCGACGTGATCCAGGAAGGCGATCTGATCGCCATCGTCGACTGACGGCGGGGGTCGGCCGGGTCGCCGGGGTCAGCCGGTGACGACGCCGTGCTCGACACAGCGCGCGGTCCAGGCGTCGGGCGTGATCTGGACGACCATCCGCCGGCGGCAATGCGGGCACCAGCGGGCCGGCTCCAGCCGGCGTGCGTCGGCGCAGTCGGCATGGTTGGTCCCGTCGAGTTCCCCGCCGCACCGGTCGCAGTAGCGCGGCGCCTGGTTGGCGGTTGCGTCTTTCGCGGTGAGGTCGAGGGCATAGGTGATCAGCGCGACCTCCGGCGCGGGCGACCAGTCGCGGTCCGGCGTACGGCGGAAGCCGAACCGGTCGTAGAGGCGGTGCGCCTTGACCATGTCGTGTTGGGTCGACAGCCGCATCGCGGTGCTGCCCGCCGCGCGCGCCCGGCGTAGGCACTCGCCGACCAGCGCGGTGCCGATCCCGCGTCCGCGGATGGCCGGGTCGACGACGAGCATGCGGAACTCCGCCTCGCCGGGCCCCGCCAGTTCGGCCCAGGGGCTGCCGGCGGCGCAGTAGGTGACCGATCCGAGGATGCCGCCGCCGGCCTCCGCGACGAGGAGATCGGCCTCGC
>DASXJE010000180.1 GCA_036497565.1 Mycobacteriales bacterium | reverse complement strand
CGATGATCGCCGCGGCGGTGCCGCAAGGCAGGGCGTCACGCCGTCCACAGCCGCCGCAGCCACGGGTCGACGCGGGCGAGCCAGTCGGCCGGGTTGTCGCGGTGCGGGAAGTGCCCGGCACCGGCGATCACGTCCAGTCGCCAATCCGGATGACGAGTGGCGGCGGCGCGGGCGAATGCGGGCGGGACGTAGTGATCGTCGCCGCCGTGCACGAGGAGGACCGGGCAGGTGACCCGGTCGGCCATGGCGTGGAAGGCGGCCGGTCGGAGACCGTATCGGGCGAGCGCCCGCAGGCCTGCCGCGCGATTACCCGGACCGGCAGCGCTGCGCGCCTGCCGGGCGCGCCGGCGACTCCGTACGTCGCGTGCGAAGAGCATGCGGTGGTGGGCGTAGTCGGCCGCGGTGGCCACGGCCGAGCGATCACCGCGACCGACCGGGAGGAATGGCGAGGTGAGGATCAGGCCGGCCAGCCGATCGGGCTGTGCGGTCGCGGTCAGCAGGCCGATGACGCCGCCCATCGAATGGCCGACGAGGACGCACGGTCGCGAGGTGTCGGCCAGCAGCGGCTCGAGCGCCGTGACCCCGGCCCGGAGCGGACCGTCGCCGGTGCGTAGCCCGGCACCGGCCGCCTCGACGGCGACCGCTTCACCGTGTACGGCGAGCCCAGGACCGACGCCCGCCCACTCGTCGACGTCACCGCCCAGGCCGGACACGCAGAGCAGGCGTCGATCGCCCGACCCACCAGGCGATCCCCACATCCGCGCCGGTCCGGAGAAGTCGGGAAGGAGGCTCACCGGGCTGGGGGTACGACGTATCGCCACGGTAGTCATCCTGCCCTGCGGTCGGGCTACAGCGTTGTGCTCTCCCCGGGACCGAGCAGGACGAGCCGCTCCTGCTCGCCCCGCCGGGCGAAGGCATCCGCGATCGTGTCCGGTCCCTGGGTGAAATGCTGCCAGCCCTCGGTGTGCACCGGGATGACGACGCCGGCGTCGAGGCGTTGCGCAGCCCGGGCCGCCTGGTCGCTGTCGAGAGTCAGGTTGGCATCCAGCAACGGGGACCGCGCGGCACCCGCGAAGAGCAGCGCGACGTCGATCGTGCCGACGCGGTCGGCGATGGTCCCGACGAGGTCGAGGGAGGCGTTGTCCCCGCTGACGTAGACGGTGGGCAGGTCGTCAGCGCGGAGCACGAAGCCCGTGACCTCTCCGGTCACGTCCGTCGTACCGTCGGGCCCGTGCTGCGCCGGTACGCCGGTCACCCACAGCATCCGACCGCCGGGCCGGGCGAGCGAAAAATCCTGCCAGGCCGGCAACGCGGTGGTGCGCCCGCCGAGCCGCTTTTCCGCGTCGGTGGTGCTGAGCACCAGCGGGACCCGGCCGAGCAGCGTGCGGCCGCCGTCGTCGAGGTTGTCCGGATGCTGGTCGTGCGAGAGCAGGACAGCGTCGATCGGGCCGATCTCGTCGAGTGGCACTACCGGCCCGCGGGTCTTGACGAGCGTCCGGCTGCCGACCGGATGGTCGCCGGGCGGGTCGAAGGTCGGGTCGGTGAGCAGGCGTAGCCCGCCTATCTCGATCAGGGCGGTCGGTCCGCCGATGAGGCGCACTGTCATCGAAGTCATGTAGTGATCCTGGCCCGTGCCGCCCTAAGTCCAAGTGCGGCATGCACCAAGGCGGCGATTCGCGGATCGGTACGACGCTGCGCGGCATAGCCGCCGCCGTACGTCTCGTAGTCGAAGTCGCCGGCGATTCGTCCGCTCATCGGGAGGCGCCGTCGGTACGTCGGAACCGGTCGGAGAGGCTTGGTCCGTCCGGCCCCCCGTGGACCCGCACGGACCATCTGGTCGTCTCTTGACCGAGCGCGATAGCCGGCACGACGTAGCCGCCGAACACCTCGAGTACCTCCGTTCCGAACTGGTCCATCAACCGCTCCCGCATCCCCGCGTCATTCCCGTGCTCGACGAAGCCGCGTTGCCAGCGCCGTCGTTCTGCATCCGGCCCGAAAATCAGGTGGAGCGGGAAGACGCAACGTTCCCACTCAGACTCCGTCGTACCGAGATCGGTCTCCTCCGGCACAGACATGACCGCCTCGTCACGATCCACATTCGGGTCGAGGCACGCGTTGATGTCGAGGTAGTACCTGAGTCGGCCGGACGAAAGTACCTGGTACAGCGAGGTAATGCGTTGCCGCCCGTCGATCAACAGCCATTCGGGTACCGGCGAAGACATAGGCGCGCCCACTATGGGACGCGACTCGAACCGTGTCTCAGGGTCTCCCGCGCGCAGGAGCATCACCGCGCCGATCGGATAGTTCAGCGAAACGCTGGCGATGAGGCTCGTGATCCACCCATCGCCCGGGGTCGTCTCCCGCTGAAACTCGGGAACCTGGATCCGGCCGTCGTGCGCCTGCTGGAGGAGTTCCTTGAGCCCGTCCCCGGTCCTGACGACGGCAGTCGTCGCTGCCATGGCCGGATTCTCGCATGAGCAGCGCGCGGTCGACCTTCTGCCAGCCCCGGCAGCTGACGTAGGCGGCGATCAGCAGGATCGTCAGCAGCCCGTCCCAGACCAGGACGTCGGTCGTTCCGTCGATATGGCCGTGGGTCGCATAGCCGATGGCGAGCGCGGTGAGCACCAGCTTGTTGGCGATGACCAGCTCCCATACGCCCCGGTGCCCGGTGGGGTTGAGCGCCAGCAGGGTGAACAGGCCGGCGAAGAGCGCGAATCCGCACAGGCGCCACGTCTCCACGACGACGGTCTCCGAGGAGGCGTTCAGCACCGTCGGGATGCCCGAGAGGGTGGCGGCCAACGCACTGAGGGCTGCGAGCGCCATCAATCCTCGGGTGATGCGGAACATGGCCACCGACCTCCTGCCCAAAGGCGACGGTGTGTCGCCATAGGCTAGGATGACAGAGTCGGTTCGGCGAGGCAACCTGTCTGAACCGTGCACCGAGGAGGGTGATGGCGACGGTCCCACCGCGTCGGCGCGGTTCGTCAGACACGGCACGTCGGCCCGGCGGTCGTACGGCTCGTGCGAGCCAGGCCATCCTCGACGCGACCCTCGCCGAGTTGGTCGAGGTGGGTTACGGGTCCCTCGCCCTCGACCGCATCGCGGCCCGGGCCGGGGTGCATCGCTCGACCGTGTACAGGCGCTGGGCCAACAAGGAGGAACTCGTCGTCGACGCCGTTCTTGCGTCAGCGGCGCGCGACGTGCCCACCCCTGACACCGGGTCGGTCCGAGGCGATCTCCGGGCGCTCACCCACGCCATCGTCGGCACCCTCTCCGCACCGATCAGCCTGACACTGCTGCGGACCTACGTCGCCGAGTCCGGCAGGGCACCAGGCATCGACGCGGTCGCCACGTCGTTCTGGGCGCAACGCTTCGCGCTCGCCGGCTCAATCATCGAGCGGGGAATCGAGCGGGGTGAGCTCGACCCGCATACCGACGCCGATCTGCTGATCGAGACTCTGGTCGCGCCGCTCTTCCTCCGGATTCTGGTCACGGGAAAATCGGTCACCACCAAGTACGCCGACCGCATAGTCGAGCTCACCCTCGCCGCCCACTCCGCGTAATTCCAACTCGGACGGAGTTCACCGCCACCGCCGCGGTCACCGGCTTGTGAGGATGACCAGTTGCTGGGTCGCGCGGGTCATCGCGACGTAACGGTCGACCGCTCCCTCGATGCCGTCGCCGAACCTCTCCGGGTCGATGAGAACGACCAGGTCGAACTCGAGTCCCTTCGCCAGCTCGGGCGTCAGCGACCGGATGCGGCGCGTCGCCGGGAACGACGGATCGCCTATGACGCAGGCGATTCCGTCGGCGTCAGCGGCGAGCCAGGTGTCGAGGATCGAGCCCAGATCCGACGCCGGTCCGTGTACGACGGGCACGTCGCTGGAACGGATCGAGGTCGGCACATTGGCGTCCGGAAGCACGGCCCGGATGACCGGCTCGGCTTCGGTCATGACCGCTTCGGGTGTCCGGTAGTTGATGCTCAGGGAGGCCAGGTCGATGCGGCCGAGCCCGATGCGCTCGAGCCGCTCCTGCCACGACTCGGTGAATCCGTGCCTGGCCTGAGCGCGGTCTCCGACGATGGTGAAGCTCCTCGACGGGCAGCGCAGCAGCAACATCTGCCACTCCGCATCTGTCAGCTCCTGGGCCTCGTCCACGACGATGTGCGCGAACGGGCCGGCGAGCGGATCAGGGTCGGCGTTGGGCAGTGCGTCGTCGACCAGGGCGCGCTGCAGGTCCTCCTTGCGCAGCATCGACATCATCTGCATGTCGGAGTCGTCCGCGGCGATCAGGTGGTCGATGACCATGGACATCTGATCCCGTTGGCCGACAACGGCGGCCGCTTGCCGCCGCTGACGTCGGGACGCCTCCGGGTCGCCGAGCCGCTGCCGCGCCGCGTCCAGGAGCGGTAGGTCGGGCACCGTCCAGGACTGGGCGTCCTCACGTCGCAGCGTCCGAACGTCATCGGCATTGAGCCAAGGCGCGCACTTGCGCAAATAGGCGGGGACCGACCACAGGTCTCCGACGAGGTCGGGTGCTTCGAGCAGCGGCCACGCGCTGTTGAAGGTTGCGAGCAGTTCTTCGTTACGCAGCAACGACTTCCGGACGAGGTCGGGGGAGTCGTCGCCGCCGTACTTGTCCATCAGAATCGTGAGCAGCGTCTCCCAGATCTGGTCCCGTGCCTCGTTGTGCGGAGTACCGGGGTCTGGTGTCTCGAACGCCTCGGCCCAATCGGCCGCGCTCAGCCAGATGTCAGACCGGTCGGTCGTGACCGTCATCCCTTTGGTGGGGGGCTCCTCGTAGAACCTGACGGCCGCTTCGATCGCCGTCACCAGGTCCGCAGACGACTTCAGGCGGGCAACGTCCGGGTCGCCTTCGACGGCCGCCGCAGGTCCCTCGGGGACGAGGTCCCGCAAGGTGCAGGTCTGCACGCCTTCCTCTCCGAGACTGGGCAGTACGTCGGCGACGTAGGCCAGGTAGGGCTGATGCGGACCGATGAACAGCACGCCGCCGCGGTGGTGACCGAGGCGCGGGTCGGAGTAGAGGAGGTAGGCGGCGCGGTGCAGAGCCACCACGGTCTTCCCGGTCCCCGGACCGCCGTCGACGACGAGAGCGCCGTGCGATCCCGCACGGATGATGGCGTCCTGGTCGGCCTGGATGGTGCTGAGCACGTCCCGCATCCGGGGCGACCGGGTGCTGCCCAGGCTGGCGATGAAGGCGGATTGGTCGTCCAGCGCGGCGTGCCCTTCGAACCCATCCGGGGCAAACACCTCGTCCCAGTAGTCGTTGATGCGACCGCGGGTCCAGCGATACCTGCGGCGACTGGCCAGACCCATCGGGTTGGCGTGGGTCGCGCCGAAGAACGGCTCAGCCGCGGGCGTGCGCCAGTCGAGCAGCAGCCGACGACCCGCGCTTTCCGTAAGGCCGAGTCGTCCGATGTAGACGGGCTCGGGGTTGTCTTCGTGAACCATGTGTCCGAGGCACAGGTCCAGACCGAAGCGACGCAGGGTGCGCAGGCGGGTGGTCAACCTGTGGATCTCCATGTCCCGGTCCATCGCCTTCCGGCCTGAGCCGGCAGGCGCCTTGCGCTCGGTGTCGAGGCGGTCGGACAGCTCGACGATCGACTGCTCGAGGCTCTCCGCGATGGCCGCGAAATGCTCCTCATCGCCGGCGATCAGCGCCGGGTCGGCCTTGGGAGTGAGAGGGGCGGGCAGGTCAAACACGCTGGTAGTCATGAGGTTCACGTCATCGGCTCCGATCTGAGCTTCCGCGGCCCGGTGATTTTGCGGCACGACCCGGGTCTTGCGGCAAGCCCCCCACTGCGATATAAATTGAAAGTGGCAGGGAGAGGGTTTTCTCGTTGCCCTTTCTTTTTGCCCCGGGGTCTTTGAATGACCTCCTCGCTGAACAGCGATGTCCCAGCCACCTGGTTCACTCGGAGCTGACGGCGATGAGGGAGGCGGAGTGGCAGGAAAATGGGGCGTGACCTTCGATTGTGCGCAACCGGCGAAGCTGGCGGCGTTCTGGAGCCTGGCGCTGGGCTACGTCGGGGCCTCGCCACCGCCGGGGTTCGACACCTGGCCGGACTGGTTCGTTCACGTCGGTGTTCCGGAAGAGGAGTGGGATGACGGCGCCTACCTCCACGATCCCGACGGCGTGACGCCGGGCATCTCGTTCCTCAAGGTGCCGGAGTCCAAGGTCGCCAAGAATCGCGTCCACCTCGACGTGCAGGTCAGCGGTGGCCGCAGCGAGGCTTCCGATGTCCGGACGTCGAGGATCACCGAGACGGTCGAGCGCCTGGTCGAGGCGGGCGGGACGGTCATCCGCGCGGACAACATCGACGGCACGCTCGACCACATGGTGATGGCTGATCCAGAGGGCAACGAGTTCTGCGTCGTGTGAGGACGATGGAACCGACGGGCTGGTCGTCGAGTCTAGGTGGATAGGACCCGGCGAGAGGAGCCGTCATGGCGGCACACCAACGGTTTCCGCGATCGCCGGCTTGGCCTCGCACCGCCGTCGGGACCGGTCTCGCCGTGGCCCTGCTGATCGTGGCCGCCGGCTGCACCGGATCGACGGAGACGTCGGGGTCGGCCTCCGGAGGCGCCGCGGATCGCGCTCCGAGCGCCGCCACGGCGGCTCCGAAGACCGTTCAGCCGGCCTCCGGTTCGCTACAGAGCCGGGACGTCGTACGCACCGCGACACTCGACATGCGGACCGACGACGTCGACCGCGCGGCAAATACCGTGCTGCGTCTGGCGAGCAAGAATCAGGGCCGGGTGGACCGTGACCAGCGCACGACGACGCACGGACGGCGTACGGCCGAAGTCGTGCTGCGCGTGCCCCCGACGGCGTTGGAGGCCGTCATCGGCGAAGTCGACTCGCTCGGCACCGAGATCAGCCGATCCGTTCGCGGAGAGGACGTCACCGCGTCGAAGGCGGACATCGGCGCGCGCGTCTCGACGCTCGCGGCGAGTGTCAAGCGGCTCCAGGGCTTCCTGGCACACTCCGGCAGCATCTCCGATCTCGTGTCCTTGGAGAGCCAGCTGACCCAGCGCGAGGGCGATCTCGAGTCGATGCAGGCCCAGCAGCGGGCGCTGTCGGACCAGATCGCGCTCGCCACGCTCACCGTCGACCTGGCGATGCGCGGAACGCCGGTCCGGGCCGCCAGCGGCCCCGCCGGTTTCGGCTCGGCGCTCGCGGGCGGCTGGCACGCGCTCGTCGTCAGCCTGCGCTGGATTCTCGCCACACTCGGCTACGTCGCCCCGATCGCACTGGTGCTGGCGCTCGCCGCGGTCGGCGCCGTCGTGCTCCGCCGGAGGCGGCGGCACAATACCGCTCCGGCCGGCTGAACGGCGGTCCTACTCGCCGGCCGCCGTCGGCAGGACGAGGTCGGCCGGGCGGAGCGTCATGGTCATCGGCCCGGCGACGGTGATGGCGCGAGCGACCACCTGCGAGGCCGCACGGATCGCATCGCCCCAGGTCGAGCCGCGCATCCTCGCGGCGATGACCGCACCGGCGAACGTGTCACCGGCGCCGTCCGGGTCGACGACCTGCTCGGCGGGCGCGACCGCGGGAATGGTCAGGTCGAGCCGCCCGGCCCGCAGCCGCGCCCCGTCAGCCGCCATCGTGCGGCACACCGCCGTACCGGCCCCGACCAGGTGATCCTCGTCGAGCCCGAGCGCCTCCAGCTCGCCCTCGCTGGGGAAGAGGACGTCGGCCTGCTCGCAGAGCCGCCGGACGGCGGCCAGCCCGGCCGGATCGTCGAGTTCGGCGCGCAGGTTGGGGTCGACGGACACGGTCGCGCCGGCCGCCCGGCCCCGGCGTACCGCCTCCACGACGGTCGCGGTCGTCGTGCCACCGAACAGCAGCGCCGATCCCGATACGTGCACCCACGTGGCCTGCTCCGGTCGGCGGTCCAGGTCGCTCAGGTCCAGGGCGGTGGCGGCGCTGCCGGCGACGTGGAAGTCGAATCTCCGCGAGCCGTCCGGGTCGTAGTCCACCCGGGCGGTGGCGGTCGGGAGACCGGCTTTGGTGACGATGGCCGAGGGGTCGGCGACGACGGCCGCCAGCGTGGCCCGTATGAGGTCTCCGGCATCGTCGGCGCCGACACCGCCGAGGAACGTGGTGGGTACGCCGAGGCTGGCGGCGGCCCACGCGGCGATCGCCGGGGCTCCGCTCGCCTGCGGCGCCAGGCCGGGATCGCGGGGGAGGATGACGATCGGCTCGCCGGGGATCAGCAGCATGGACGTCCTTGAGGCAGGAGGATCGGCTCGGTCAAGTTTTATCAAGCGGGCTGTCCATCAGGGACCGACCCGTTCGTCGTACCGGATGTACATGGCCCCGCGGCGGAGCACCGACGAGGGACGCCCATCAGAGACAAGGCGGAGAGTGGTTGCGATGAAGTACATGATGTTGGTCTGTTTCGATGCGGCACGGGCGAATGCGGACTCCTCCGCCGACAGCTCCGAGCAGGACGGCGACGAGAGCTTCCCGTGGCTGGACGAGGTGACGGCCAGCGGCGTACGCGTCGACGGCGACATGCTGCGCCCGTCGAGCGAGGCCGCCACGGTGCGGGTGCGCAACGGCGAGGTCCTTGTGACCGACGGTCCGTTCGCCGAGACCAAGGAGGCCATCGTCGGCTTCGACATTCTCGAGTGCGCGGACCTCAAGGAGGCTGTGCAGATCGCGTCGCGGCACCCGGTGGCGGAGGGCGGTTCCATCGAGGTACGGCAGTTCTGGCACGGCTGACCTCCCGGTGCACACAGCACCGTCAGCCGCGGCCGAGAAACGGCATCCCGGTCGCGAGGATGGTCGTCTGCGGCACGCTGACGGTGACCGGGAGCGCGGCGAGGTGGGCCACCAGCTCACCGACGTGGACCGGATCGAAGGTCGGCTCGGCGGCGCTCGTGCCGTCGGCCTGGCCGATACCGGCCGCGATCGACTCCGTCATGGAGCTTGCGGCGTTGCCGATGTCGATCTGGGTACAGCTGATCAGGTGGCTACGGCCTTCGAGGCCGATCGACGCGGTCAGCCCGGTCATGGCGTGCTTGGAGACGGCGTAGGAGACGCTGTCGGGCCGCGGTCGCTGCGCGGCGACCGAGCCGATGTTGATGATGCGCCCGCCTTCGGGCCGCTGGGTCTTCATGATCCGGACCGCATACTGGGCGCACCGGAAGCTTCCGGTCACGTTGACGGCCAGCACCTCGTCCCACTGCGCCGGCGTTACGTCCTCCAGAGGCCCGGCGGGTCCGGCGATGCCCGCGTTGTTGACCAGGACGTCGACGCGGCCCCACTGAGCCATCACCCGGGCGAACGCGTCGTCGACCGCAGTCAGATCCGAAACGTCGGTGGGTAGAGCCAGCGGCGGGGTCGCTGGGGGGACGACCAGGGCGGCCGTCTCCTCGAGGGTCGCGGCGGTGCGGCCGAGCAGCGCCACCCGGAAGCCGGCGGCCGCGAGGGCGAGCGCGCTCTGCCGACCCAGGCCGGTCCCAGCTCCGGTCACCACCGCAGTGGGCACGGGCGCGGGGTCGCGATCGGTCATGGCTGCCTCCCGGTTTCCTCCGAGCGTGGAGACTAACGCGGCAGCCGATTCGCGTGCC